>JBOHBL010000066.1:0-6154 GCA_050698295.1 Rubrobacteraceae bacterium
CTTCCATGTTCCAGAGCGTCGGTCAGGAGTCGAGCGGCTATCCTCCCTTTTTCGAGGATCGGCTGGCGCACCGTCGAGAGCGCGGGACGCGAGAGCGCGGCCATCGGCACGTCGTCGAAGCCGGCGACTTCGAGATCTTCGGGGATGCGGATACCTCTTTTCTCCGCGGCGTGTAGGACCCCGAGCGCGAGGGCGTCGGCGGCGCACAGTACCGCCGTGGGACGCCGTCCGGACTCCCTGATCCACTCGAAGCATTCCTCTCCGCTCTCGATGGAGCACCTGGGCGCCTCGACCGGGTCTTCCGGGGAGATCCCATGCTCATCGAAGGCCCTTCTGTATCCTCTCTCGCGCCTCGACGCCACGTCGTGGTAGGGGGTTTCGAGGTGAGAGCGGGGGTTGAGGAAGGTGAGGACCACGACGGCCTCATGACCGTGAGACAGAACCCTGGAAGCCGCCGTGTACGCTCCGGCTTCGTCTTCGATGTTGACCGACGGGGCGGACTCGGCCTCGCCGTCCACGACCACGAACGGCACCCGCCGTCTGGAGAGCGGGGCGACGTCCGGGTGGCGTTCGCCGAGACCCAAAACGAGAAAGCCGTCCACCGGGGCCCTGGTTATCGCCCTTTCCAGAGAACCTTCACGCGGGGAGACGATCATGAGCGAAAGCCCGCGCTCGTCACAGACGGCGCCGACGCCCCGGACGAACGGAGAATAAAAAGGATTCTCGAAGGCGTCGGAGAGCTTTTCCGGAACCAGCATACCCACCACGCCCGCGCCCCTGGAGAGCAGCGCCCTCGCGTACGGGTTCGGGGCATACCCCAACTCCTTCGCCACTTCGAGCACCCTTTTGACGGTCTCCGGGCTCAACTCCTGGGGCCGGTTGAAGGCGAAAGACACGGCGGTGGGAGATACCCCGGCTCTGCGGGCCACCTCCGCGATGGTCACCCTCGTCATCTGCCGACCCTCACCCCGTAATTCGCAAATTGTTTACTAAAGGGTTTTAGTCTGATAGCCTGAGACGATAATTGCAAGTAAACTGCGTGTTAATGGATAGGGAAAGAAAGGGAAGGAGGCTTGCCATGAGGCGAGCGCGCGTAGGGACGAGGCGGTCGTTCGGTCGTCGGGGCGTCAGCCGGAGGGACTTCCTCAAGCTCGGAGGGGTTTCGCTCGCGGGGGCGGCGTTGCTCGGGACCGCTGCCTGCGGGGGAGGCGGGGGTCCTCAGACCGCTGATGACGGCAGTCTCCTCGTGATCTTCTCGATGGGGCCGGACGACTCCGGCACGCTCACCCAGATCATAGAGCAGTTCAACGAGGACAGGTCTGGTGAGATCCGGATAGAGTACCGACAACAGCCGACCGATACGGGGGCGTATTTCGACCAGCTAAGGACGCAGTTCCAGGCTGGAGGAGGGGACATCGCGCTCATCGGCGGCGACGTCATCTGGCCCGCCCAGTTCGCGGCGAACGGTTGGATCGCCGACCTCTCCGAGAAGTTCACCGAGGAGATGAGGGCTGACTTCCTCGAAGGTCCCGTCGGGTCGAGCATGTACGAGGACGGCATCTACGGCGTCCCGTGGTACACCGACGCGGGCATGCTCTACTATCGTCAGGATTTGCTGGATAACGCCGGTGTCAGCGAGGCGCCGACGACGTGGGAAGACCTCAAGCAAATGGCGATCGATATCTCCGAAGCGGAAGGCATAGAGAACGGCCACGTCTTCCAGGGCGCCGACTACGAAGGAGGGACCGTCAACGGGCTGGAGTTCATAAACAGCTTCGGCGGGATGGTCCTCGACCCGGAAGACGCGACGCAGGTCGTCATAGACAGCCCCGAGTCCATCGAGGGGCTAGCGATGGAGCAGAGCATGGTCGAGGACGGCGCGGCGCGCCAGGCTGTTTCCACCTACACGGAAGAAGAGTCCGAGGCCGCCTTCCTCAACGGCAACGCGGTTTTCACGCGCAACTGGCCGTACATGTACGGTCTCGTAACCCCGGAGAGCGCCCAGATCGAGGTGGAGCAAGTCGGAGTCACGGCGCTTCCGGCGGCCGAGGGCGGCGAGAGCGTCAGCGGGCTGGGCGGATGGAACTTCTACGTCAACGCTTCCGTTCCGCAGGAGACCCAGGACGCGGCCTGGGAGTTCATCCAGTTCATCACCGCCCCCGAGCAGCAGAAGTTCCGCGCCATCGAAGGCGGCTTTTTGCCGACCCTCACGGATCTCTACGAGGACCCGGAGATCATCGACAACGTCCCGGTCATCCGGCTTGGCGGCGAGGCGCTCCAGAGGACGGTCCCGCGTCCGGTCTCTCCGGTATATTCGGACATGTCGCTGGAGATGTCCGAGCAGTTCACCGCCGTTCTCAACGGCGACGTCTCTCCCGAGGAAGCCATAAGCACGCTTCAGGAGAACCTGCAAAACATCGCCGACCAGACGCCGGGCTAATAAGGAGGTGAGTTAAATGACCACCGCGACACAGCCGCAGAAAAAGAAACGCGGAGGGTTTTTAAGAGAGGAGTTCGGCAGGCCGGACAGGCGAACCGCCTACCTCATGGTGCTGCCGACGCTCTTCATCATCGTCACCGTGGCATTCTTCCCGATACTCTACGCCGTCATCCTGAGTTTGACTCAGTCGACGGTCACCGGCATCGGACCCTTCGTCGGGTTCGAGAACTACGCGGCGATGTTGCAGAACGACGCCTTCATCGAAGGCTTGTACAACACCATAATCTTCACGGTGGTGAGCGTGCTCTTCGAGTTCGTCATCGGGCTCGCCATCGCGCTGGCGATAAACCGCGCCTTTCGCGGGCGCGGATTGGTGCGGGCGGCGGTACTCGTCCCCTGGGCGTTTCCGACGGTCATCTCGGCGGTGATGTGGCGGCTGATGTTCCAGGATCAGGTCGGGGTCATCAACTTCGTGGCGAACGCCCTCGGCATCATAAGCCAGCCGATTTTGTCCGATAGAACCTTGCTTCTCATCGCCGCCATCGGCGTGGACGTGTGGAAGACGACGCCGTTCATGGCGCTGTTGCTTCTGGCCGGGCTTTTGACGATTCCCGGCGACGTGTACGAGGCCGCTCGCGTGGACGGAGCGAACGTCATCCAGCGGTTCATATCCATCACGCTCCCGCTTTTGAAACCGGCGCTGCTCGTCGCGCTCCTTTTCAGGACGCTGGAGTCCTACCGGGTCTTCGACCTCTTCTGGGCGATGAGCAACCGCGAGCTTGAGTCGTTATCCACTTTCGTCTACACGGGGGTGAGGATCAGCCAGTTGCAGTTCGCTCAGGGCAACGCCGCGTCGGTCTTTATCTTCGTGACGGCGTTCTTGCTGGCTCTGCTGTTCATAAAAGGCTTCGGAATGCAGACTTCGACGGAGGATAGCTAATGGCTAGCGCAACGGCAAAAGGGGGAGAGGGCGGACGCTCCCTCAACACGATCCTCTTCTACGTGTTCCTGGCGGCCTTCGTCCTCGTGAGCGTCGCTCCTCTGCTCTGGATCTTCAAGATGAGCATCGTCACCAAAGCCGACCTCTTCGCCTCTCCGACCCAGACATTGACAGCCGCGCCCATATCCGGAAACTACGAGACGATCTTCGGGGACGGCAACTTCCGGAGGGCGCTTCTGAATAGCACGATCATCGCCGGAATTACGACGATCGTCTGTCTGTTCTTCGGCTCCATAGCCGCCTACTCCATAGCCAGGCTCCGCTTCCGGTTCAAGAGCCCGATCATGACGCTCATACTCGCGATCAGCTTCTTCCCGGCGGTGGCGATCATCGCGCCTCTCTTCCTGCAATTCTCGGCGGTCGGGATAATCGACACGTACTGGTCGGTCATAATCTCCGACGTCGTCTTCGCGTTGCCTCTTACGGTGTGGCTTCTGGTGGCTTTCTTCAAGGAACTCCCGAAAGACCTGGAGGAGGCGGCGAAGATAGACGGGGCGACCACCATTCAGGCGTTCCAGAAAGTCATCGTGCCTCTGGCCGCTCCCGGCGTGTTCACGTGCGCCATTTTGACGTTCATCCACGCCTGGAACGAGTTCCTGTTCGCGAACACGTTTTTGTTCACCCCGGCTACCCAGCCGGTGACGGTCGTGATCCCGAACTTCGCCAGCCAGTACACGACGGATTACGGGGCGCAGGCGGCTGCGGCCGTCGTGGTGACGGTGCCGCTGGTAATATTGGTCTTGATCTTCCAGCGCCGCATAGTCTCCGGCCTCACGGCAGGCGCGGTGAAAGGCTAGAAAGAGCCGCTCACGTCGACCAAAAAGGAAAAGGAACGTTTCTGGGTGAAGGAACTGGAGCCGGGTGAAAACCTGATCTCCACGTT
Source organism: Rubrobacteraceae bacterium (assembly GCA_050698295.1). Lineage (GTDB taxonomy): Bacteria > Actinomycetota > Rubrobacteria > Rubrobacterales > Rubrobacteraceae > JACCWD01. The sequence continues at coordinate 4,324 of JBOHBL010000066.1, forward strand.
CCTCGCCCGCGACGCCGCCGTCCGCAACGACAGCCGCGGCGTTCCGTATCTCGCCGTGAAGCTCGTGGACAAGACCGGCTCCGTGGACGCCCGGATGTGGGGCCTCCCGGAAGACATCATGGGCGGCATCCCCGAGCCCGAATACGTCCACGTCGAGGGACAGACCCACGAATACCGCGGAACCCTTCAGGTCAAGATCGAACGCTTGAAGATCCTGCGCTCCGAGGATGTGTCCGAAGAAGACTACCTCCCCGCCACCGAGCGCAACCGCCAGGAGATGGCCGCCGAAGTGCTTGAGGCGGGATGGTCCCTCGAAGACGACCACCTCCGCGACCTCTTCGGTCTGATGGCCTCCGACGCGGAGTTCTGGAACGCCTTCTGCGAAGCCCCCGCCGCCAAGACGATGCACCACGCGAGGATCGGGGGTCTGCTGGAGCATTCCGTTTTTTGCCTCCGCATCGCCCGCTCGCTGGCGGAACTCTACCCCGTCAACGAAGACCTGCTTATTTTCGGCGTGATCTTCCACGACGTTGGAAAAGTGCGAGAGCTTTCGTGGGGAGCGGGCGGTTTCGCCTACACGACGGAGGGACGCCTCAAAGGACACGTCGTGCTCGGTGATGATTTGATCTCCTCTTACATCGAGCAGTTGCCCGATTTCCCGAAAGAACTGGCGTTGCAGGTCTCTCACATCCTGCTCTCTCACCAGGGAGAATTGCAGTTCGGCTCTCCGGAGGAACCGAAGACCCTCGAAGCGGTCCTCGTCCACTTCATAGACAACACGGACGCCCGCGCCGCGATGTTCCTCGAAAGCGCCAAAAACGTCAGGGAGGGCGGCTGGAGCCACCACGAAAACCCGCTCAAGAGGGCGCTGTACGTACCGAAAAAGGAAGAGGGCGGCGAAGAAGAGAGTTAGAGGTCCGTAAGACCCTGATGCTCTTCCTTTTCTTTCTTCTCTTCTTTTTCCCGCTTGTTTTTCAAGGGATTTTTGTTTTTGATCCCGTTGCGGCTCTCGCGCTTTCTCGCCGGTTTCTCGTCCTGGTCTATTTCGACCGTAAGCTCGTCCTTGAACTCGTCTATCGAGCGGCGAGCCTCGCCGACGAACCTGCCGATGTCGCGGGCCATCTGGGGCAATTTATTGGGGCCGAAGATGATAAGAAAGAGCAGTCCGAGGATTATTATTTCGCTTCCACCGACTCCGAGCATGAGGTTAATATACTCCGCCGAGCGCGACGGCACAACGTTCGGGCGCGTATATACTCACGGTCATGAGCTTATTCGATGAACAGAATGGAACTTCGCCGTGATCTCCTGGGGCGCCGTCCGTAAGATAGCCGTCACCCTCGCCTCTCGCACCGAGAGGTCACCCTCCTCCGACTTCGACTACGCCAGGGCCGTGAGCCGGACCTTCGACCCGCTCTCGCGCTTCACCGGCATCGAGCTTCCGGAAGGTCCTCCCGCCGGACGGCAGCTGAAAGTCGCGGGCCGGGCCGAGTGGATCGACTTCAACATCGAGGGCTTCGGAAACCTCATGGAGCCGGTCCTCAAACGGGCCGCCGAAGGCGCCGGCGACCTGACGTGGGCCGTGGGCGGAGCCACCTTGACCGCGCAGGTCGGGTTTTTGCTCGGCTTTTTATCTTCGCGCGTCCTCGGCCAGTACGACACGGGACCGCTTCTCTCGAAGGAAAGAGCCGGCGAGCCGGGCAAGGTGTTCTTTCTGGACGGGAACATCGTCGCCGCGGCGGCGAGGCTCGGGGTCCCGGTGGTCGGGCTGAGGCTCTGGATCGTACTCCACGAAATGACCCACGCCCTCCAGTTCGAAGGCTACCCCTGG
>JBOHBL010000067.1:0-1230 GCA_050698295.1 Rubrobacteraceae bacterium
CCGCCGACCAGCTCGCCGACCTGGACTTCAGTTCTCTGGAGGACGAACTCGCGGCGAAACGCCAGGAAAGAGAATCGAGCGGGCCGGGCTTCGGGGAACGGCTGCGGGAGCGTTTCAGGAGGAAAGAGAGCGATGATCGGGGCGAGTCGCGGCGCGGCGGGGACGACGCTCGAACGCGCGGGCGCTACGAGTTGCGCGAGGGACGGTGGTACGAACCGCACGACTTCGACCCTGAGCCCATCACCTTCAAAAGCGGAGCCTTGAGCTTCGTCGGAGCGTTCCTGGCGTTCATCGTCGTGGGTCAGATCGGGCTTTGGGCGATGGGACAAAATCCGGGCGTCTTCGCCGGAATACAGGTCCTCGAGCCGTTCATGTTCCTGCTGTACACGATCACCGGTCTCGTCTCGGCGTACTTCGCGTTTCGGGCCGCCGGATACTGGGCGGTCGCGCTTGTCTTCATCGCCGCGCTCGTCGTAGGGGGGCAGGGGCCGGACGACTTCCTGCTCCTCCAGTTCGCCGCCGTCGGAATCGGGCTTCTTTTGCTCGTGATCTACCTGGGAAACCGCCGGGATCAAGCAAGCCGAAGATGACATGACCGCCGAAGCGCGAGCCTTTCTCTCGAAATACGAAGACCTCGTCTCGCCGAAAGAAAAGTCCCTCGCCGAGGCGTGGTGGAGGCTCGCGACGACGGGCTCCGAAGAAGCGCAGCGCGAGATGGTCGAGGCCGGAAAGGCATACAACGAAGTCTTCTCCGACAGAGCGGACTTCGAGAAAATACGCGACTGGCACGAAAGGCGCGACGAATTCGAGCCTGTACTGCGGCGGCAGGTCGAGGTGTTGTACAGGACCTTTGCCGGGAGCCAGGGAAGTCGGGAGACGCTGGCGAGGATCGAGGAGTTGGAGGCCAAAGCCAACGCGATCCACAGCAACCACCGGAGCGTCGTCGGCGGCGAGGAAGTCGGCGAGAACGAGATCCGCGAAATACTGCGTTCTTCCACGGACGAAGCTCTCCGCCGCGAAGCCTGGGAAGCGTCGAAGACCGTCGGACGCGAAGTCGAGCCGGTGGTCAGAGAACTGGCGAGGCTCAGAAACGAGGTCGCCCGCGAGCAAGGCTACGACAACCACTACCTCCGTTCGCTCGACCTTCAGGAAATAGACCCGGCGGAGCTTGATCTGCTTATGTCCGACCTGAAAGCGGCGACCGACGGGCCGTTTAAGGAGCTCAAAGAC
>JBOHBL010000068.1:0-1147 GCA_050698295.1 Rubrobacteraceae bacterium
TTGGCTTCGATGTCTTCGTAGCCGCGCAGGACGTGGCCCGCGGCGTCCACGACCGTCTCGCCCTCGGCGACGAGCCCCGCCATGACGAGGGCCGCGCCGCCCCGGAGGTCGGGCGCTTGCACAGTCGCGCCAGAGAGCTTCTTGGGACCACGCACCAGGGCGCGGTGTCCGCCGAAGAGGTCGATGCCGGCGCCGAGGCGGTTAAGTTCCTCGCCGACCTGGAGGCGGTTCTCGAAGAGGTTCTCCGTGATGATGCCGGCCCCCGAAGCCTGCGTGAGAAGCACCATCATCTGCGCCTGGAGGTCGGTGGCGAAGCCGGGGAATGGCAACGTCGAGATGTCCACCGAGGAAAGCTCCGCCGGGTCGTCCACCGCCACCCGGATGCCGCCGTGGACCGCAAGGACGTCGACGCCCATCTCGCGCAGTTTCTCCAGCTCCATCTTCAGGTAGTCTTCGCGGGCGTTCTTCACGAGCACTTCGCCGCCGGTCGCGGCGGTCGCCATGATAAAGGTGCCCGATTCGATGCGGTCGGGGACCACGGTGAATTCGGCGGGGCGGAGCTCTTCGACGCCTTCGATCACGATCCTCCCCGAACCGGCGCCCATCACGCTCGCGCCCATCTCGTTCAAAAAGTCGGCGAGAGCGACGATCTCCGGCTCGCGGGCGGCGTTTTCGATGATGGTGATGCCGCTCGCCAGTACCGCCGCCATCATGACGTTCTCGGTCGCCCCGACGCTCGGGAACTCGAAGTTGACCTCCGCGCCGCGGAGTCCATCGGGCGCGCTGGCTTTTATGAAGCCGTGGTCGAGATCGACTTTTGCTCCGAGCTTCCGCAGACCATTGAGGTGGAAATCGAACTTCCTGAAGCCCAGGTTGCAGCCGCCCGGCGCGGAGACTTCGGCTTCTCCGAAGCGGGCGAGCAAGGGCCCAAGCACGACGATGGAGGCGCGCATCTTGCGGACGAGCTCGTAGGGAGCGGTGTACGAGTCGATGTCCGAAGCGTCGATCTCGACGGTGTGTCCCGAAAAGGACGTGTCGGCCCCGAGGGCTTCGAGCAACGCGAGCATCGTGTTCATGTCCGTGATGTGCGGGACGTTGCGGATCGCGGTCCGGCCCGGCGCGAGCAGCGAGGCCGCCATCAGTTTCA
>JBOHBL010000069.1:0-5637 GCA_050698295.1 Rubrobacteraceae bacterium
GGGGAGAACTCGACGAGCCGCCGATACCGCTCCTCGCTCTTCTTCCGATCCGTAACGTCGCGGGCGTTGAAAACGAGGCCGCCCACGCTCGCATCGCCGAGCAAATTCGAGCCGATGGACTCGAAGACGCGCCACGAGCCGTCGGCGTGGCGAAGCCGGAACTCAAAAGGCCGCCCCGTCCCCGGCGTCCGGGCGAGTTCGGCGAACTCCTCGCGCACCCTCTCCGCGTCGTCGGGGTGGACGAGGTCGAAGGCGCTTCCATGCACCATTCCCTCGGGGGCGTAGCCGAGGAGGCGTTCGGTGGAAGGACTCGAATACAGCCGCGTGCCGTCGGGGGCGAAGACCGTGATCATGTCCGACGAATTCATGACCAATGTCCGGAAGCGCTTCTCGCTTTCTTCGAGGCTCCTCTCCGCCCGCTCGCGCTCGCGCCTCGCCTCGGCCTCTTCGAGTCCCCGCTGTACGGTGGCGCGCAGGCGGACGAGGTTGTCTTTCATGACGTAGTCGGTTGCCCCGGCCCTCATCGCCTCCACCGCGGCCTCCTCCCCCACCTCCCCGGAGACGATGATGAACGGCGTGTGGGCACCCGATTCGCGGAGTATTCCGAGCGCGTCCATCCCGGAGAAGCGCGGCATCCGCCAATCGGCGAGAACCACATCCCACTCCGGGCCGCCGAGCGCGCTCCGCATCGCCTCCGGCGTCTCCACCCGCTCGCAATCCGGCTCGAAACCGCCCTTCTTCAGTTCACGCACGAGGAGCATCGCGTCGTCCTCGGAGTCTTCCACGATGAGGACGCGCAATGGACGGGTCGGCTTCACCGCGACTCCTCCCCCACCTCCTCGGCCGAGACGAGGCCGGTTCGGACGGCGTGGAGGGCGGCTTGCGTGCGGCTCCTCGCGCCGAGCTTCGAGAGGATGTTGTGGACGTGGGACTTCACGGTCGTCTCGTTTATGAAGAGTTCGCGCCCGATCTGCTTGTTCGCCTTGCCCCGCGCCACGAGCGCGAGAACCTCGGTCTCCCGCCCGGTGAGCGCCTCGGGGCTGTCGGGGGCGCGGACCTCTCGCATGAGGCGGGAGGCCGCCTCGGGGGCGAGCCGCACCTTGCCCGAGGCGGCGTCGCGTATCGCGTCGCGCAGCTCGTCGGCCTCCGTGGTTTTGAGGAGGTATCCGATGGCGCCAGCCTTCACCGCACCCGATACCGAGGCGTCTTCGAGGACGCTCGTGAGAGCCACGACCTCGACCTCGGGGAGTTCGCGCCGGATCTCCCGCGTCGCCTCGATGCCGTCCATCACGGGCATGAGGAGGTCCATGAGGACGACGTCCGGGCGGAGGGTCCGGGCCATATCCACGGCCTCCCTCCCGTTCGAGGCTTCGCCCACGACCTCGAGTTCCGGCTCCAATTCCAGAAAGCCGCGAAGTCCATGGCGAACCACCTTATGGTCGTCGGTTATGAGGATTCGGATCACAGCTCGCTCCCGCCTCTCAACCTTTGGATGGAGACGATATCCACCGAAGGTTCCCCCCGATGTTCATCCACCCGCATGATGCGGGCGCCTCCGCCCGGGCCTTTACTTTACACACCAGACAGATAGCCACCAAACGGCTCTTTTGTCAAGGCCGGAGAGGATGGAGAGCCGCACCGATGGGCGCGATGACTGACACGGCGGGATGGAGCGGACCTCCCGGCATGCGGGCCGCGATGATCAAAGCCGCCGGGACGCTGCACGGCTTGCTTTACCGGTGGAGCGGAGGTCGGATCGGCGGGACGATTCGGGGCGGCCCCGTCCTCCTGCTCACGACGAGAGGGCGCCGGACGGGACGGGAGCGCACGCGGCCTCTGTGCTACCTCGAAGACGGCGATGGCCTCGTCCTCGTCGCCTCGGCCGGGGGCGAAGCACGTCATCCGGCGTGGTATCTGAACCTGCGGGCGTACCCGCGCGTGGGCATCCAGCAAGGAGACCGGAGTCGGACGATGGTCGCCCGGATCGCGGGCGGGGCCGAGCGGGCGCGGCTCTGGGAGCTTTTCGCCCGTCGCTACCCGGTGTGCGCGAGGTATCGGCGCAAGAGCGGACGCGAGATCCCGGTGGTGATCGTGCGCCCGGAAAGAGGCAAGGCAAAGGTGGATGAACATGCACGAACTTGACGACCTCGACGATGGCAAACGGCCAGTGGGCATAGAGGAAGAGACACGACGGAGAGGAAGCAGCCCACCGAGGGGCGGCAGCATCGGTGGAGGACGGATCAACCCACAATAGCGGGAAGGAGTACACGCGCATGGAAGTTCTAATGGTTCTCTTGGTTTCGTTCGTCCTCCTGCGGGGGGTGGGCTGGCTCGGGGTCGAACGGCTCGCTTCCTGGAGGAATGCCGGACTCGGGGCTTTGGCGATCATGTTCCTGTTCACGAGCACGGCGCATTTCTCCGGCATGAAATACGACCTCGCGGCGATGATGCCCGAGCCGCTTCCCGACGGACTCTGGGTCATCCACCTGACCGGAGTGTTCGAGATCTCGGGCGCCATCGGCCTTCTCATCCCCCGAACCCGGAGGCTCGCGGGCATCTGCCTCGCGCTCCTCCTGCTCGCGATGTTCCCCGCCAACGTGTACGCCGCGTTGGGCGAGATACCGCTCGGGGGATATGCTCCCACCCCGCTGTGGCTGCGGACGCCCATGCAGATTTTCTTCATTGGGATGGTTTGGTGGACTTCCATCAAAGAACGCCCGAAGGAGGCCGCGCGGCTGCCCGCCCGAGAGCCGGTCGTCGAGCGCGCAAATCGCGAGGGTACGGCTTCGTGAACGGCACGGGCGCCAGAGCGATCCGGCTTTTGCTGGTGGACTGCCAGCCGGCCGTCCGGAAAGGACTCAGGATGCGCCTCGCTCTGGAGCCGGATGTGGAAGTGGTCGGCGAGGCGTGCGACGCCTCGGAGGCGATCCCCCTCGCACGCGACCTGCGACCCGATGTGATCCTGATGGATGTCGAGTTGCCGGGGGTGGGCGGCGTCCCGGTCATCGAGGCGCTGCGCGGCGCCACCCCGCACAGCGCGGTGGTGATATTCACTCTCCGCGACGACGCCGCGACGAGGTCGCAAAGCGAAGCCGCCGGAGCGTCGGCGTTCGTCGCCAAGCACCGGACGGAAGAAACGCTGCTGGCGGCGATTCGGGGAGCGGCACCGCCGCGGGGCGAGCAGAGACGAGGCGAAGGCGATTCAAGGAGAAGCGAGGAGGAGCATAGACATGATATGCGTGATCGTGGAGGTTCGTAAGGGCGCGCTCACGCGCCGGATGCAAATCACCGCCCCCTCCATCGAGCGGGCCATGAAGATCGCCGGAGACGGGAAGCCCGGCTGCCGGACGCGCCTCCTCTTCCCTATAGACCCCGACGCTTTCTTCGCTCCCGAGGACTCGCGACGCGGGGAAGCGGCTTGAAGCGACGCGGCGAACGATATAGAGGAAACGACTATGAAAAACACGTCACGTACGGCGGCCATACTCCGACACATCACCTGCCCGTTCTGTGAATCTGGCAAGCTCGTCTCTCTGGGATACGGCTTCGCCCGCTGCGGATCATGCGGACTACCGCTCGTCGGCTCCATGTGGGAGACGCTGCGGGAAATAGTCGCCCTCCCCGACGCCCTCGGCGCCCACCCCTGCGAGTGCGGCCACCCCGAGATGCGGGAGCTTCCCGACGGCATATTCCACTGCCCGGCGTGCGGCTCGGAGGTTCTTCCCGTGGAAGCGGGAGAAGACAAAGAGCCGACAAGCTGAAATGCGGCTGGCCGACCAGCGCGGTTTGCTGGCGCAAATCGCAAAAGGAGCGAGTTGATGGATTTCGAGACGTGGAAGCAGCACCGCGAGGAGATGATGCGCGAGGCGGAGCGAAACCGCCTGGCGAAAAAGTTGCGGGCATCCCGCAAACTTCACGGTTCGGGGCGAACCTCCAGCCTGGTTTGGGAACTGAAACGGGGAGCGGGCCGCATCGGCAAGTTGCTGACATCCTTGAAGAAGCAAGGATAGGAGTGGAGGCGCGGAGTGTATAAGACGAAAGAATCACGGCTCGGCCCGGAGGGTGGCGAGGAGGCCGCTGGCGCGCGCTCGTCCGGGGCGCCGGAGCTATTGCCGGAGTATCTGGCGAAGATCGGCAAGGGGAGCCTTTTGACCCATCGTCAGGAAGTGGAGCTTTCGGAGAAGGCCCGCTCCGGGGATGAGAGGGCGAGACAAAAGCTCATCGAGAAGAATTTGAGGCTCGTAGTCAGCGTGGCGAAGAAGTACCGTGGGATGGGGCTTCCTTTCGAAGACCTCATACAGGAAGGAAACATCGGCCTCATGAAGGCGGTCGAGAGGTTCGACCCCTCGCTCGGAAACCGGTTCTCCACCTACGCGACGTGGTGGATCCGCCAGGCGGTCGGACGAGCCGTCTCGGACAAGGGACGGACGGTGAGGGTTCCGGTCCACATGGGCGAGAAGGCGCGCGAGATGACGCGCGTCAGGCGCGAACTCGCCTCCGGGCTGGGCCGGGAGCCGACCGACGACGAACTCTCCGCCAAGCTCGGCTGGGCTAGGGAGGAGACGCGCTTCGCCGCGACGCTCCTGCCCGACATCGCCAGCCTAGACCGCCCCGTGAGCGCCGAGAGGGACGGCGCGGCGATGGGCGAGTACGTCGCCGACGAGAGGGCTTCGCGCGTGGCCGAGGAGGTCGTGGAGGAGGCGGAGGAGGCACGGCTCTTCGAGGTACTTGGCCGCCTGCCGGAGAGGAGCCGCCGCGTCCTCGTCATGCGATACGGACTCGACGGCGGCGAGCCTGCGACGTTGAGGGAGGTTTCGGAGGAGTTCGGCGTCTCCCGCGAGAGGGTCAGGCAGATGCAGCGCGAGGCGGAGCGCAAGTTGCGGAACCTCGCCGCCCAAAGTTCCCGAAAAGGAGAAAGGAAAACGGCATAGACAGGCGAAACACGACTATGCCCGGCAGCAGACGCGCCCGCGAGAGCGAGGAACGACATAGTCGAGAATACCCTTTCGCCCGCGTTCCGGGCCGCGTGCGAAACCCACCGGGTCCGTGAGCGCTTCACCTTCTTCGAGGACGTACTCGACGCCTTCCACCCGAAGGCCCAGCCTGCCGGAGAGAATCTCGAAACGCTCGTCCTGACGCGGATGGACGTGATCCGGACCCGCCATCCAACCGGGAGAGCCGATCCAATCCGCCCGAAGCAAATTGCGATCCGCCTCCCCGGCGGTCTTGCGGAACACGGCCCTGAGTCCGATCACGGGATTGACGAGGTCGTCACCCGAGCCCGCCGGAGCGGAGTAAAGTCCACTGAAGCCCGGAACCCTCGATCAGTAGCTCGATCTCCGAGTGGAACTGGTTGATCGGGTCGGCCTGTCGGCGGGCGCCGTCGCGCACACCCGCCGACGAGACATAGACGACGCGCCGCGAGTGTCCGGCTATGGCCTCCACGCCTGCGGGCGCGGCCTCGGTGGTGAGAAACGGCCGCACGAGGCACACGGCCTCCACGCCGGTGAGCGCGTCTTCGAGCGCGTTCGGTTTGGATAGGTCGCCGACGACCGCCTCGACGCCCTCCGGCATGTCGGCGGCGGCGGGGTCGCGGACCAACGCGCGTACGGCGGCTCCGGCGCTTGCCAGTTGGGA
>JBOHBL010000070.1:0-1814 GCA_050698295.1 Rubrobacteraceae bacterium
GTAGATGGCGTCACGGTGAGCGACATCGCGACCAACCCGCCAGGCGCCTTCACCTGCGAAATCATAGTCGTGAACGGCACCCCGATACCGACCGAGATCATCAACGACCCCGACACGCCGGACGAGATCATAACCATCATAAACATCATCGTCGAAGGCGGCACGGTCAACATCGAGCAGTTGATTGAGTTCTTCGAGTTCGTCCTCGGTGACGTCACCGGCGATACCCTGGAACTCTTTATCGAGGTTATTCAGGACATACTCGGCGAGGGCGACGAGAACGTCGTCAACAACCTCCTCGATGTACTCGTGAACCTGCTCGACAGCGCCGATGAGAATGTGCTGGAGATCGTCAACAGAATCCTCACCGAGATTTTCGAGGGTGGTGATCAGGACCTCATCGACACCCTCCTGAGCGTTATCAACGAATTGCTCGGCGATGCGGGAACGGACCCGGCTCTCGTGCAGGCGATCCTCGATTTCCTCAACGGCGTGATCGAGGACCCAACCTCGCCCGAGAACGTGGTGCGGCAGATTCTCAACCTGCTCGGCGACGTGATCGAGGATCCGAACACGCCCGCCGGGGTCGTGCAGGCCATCCTCGACCTGCTCGGCGGCATACTCGAAGACCCGACCTCGCCGGATAATCTGGTGCAACTCGTTCTCGACACCCTCGCCGCCGTGCTCGGGGACGACCCCGACCCGAACGACCCGCTCGTGAGGGACATCGTCGAGCTCCTCGCGGGTGTGATCGACGCGGCACCGGGCAGCGACCTCGCAATGCAGATCGAAGCCCTCCTCGACGGCCTCGGCCTCGGCGACCTGCTCGACGAAATACTCGACTTACTCTGAGGGTAGACGGCATCACCGCGAATGCCCGCGTCAAGAGCCGGAGACTGAATTGGTCTCCGGCTCTCGCGTTAAACTACAACGGTTTGATGCCGGGAGTGGTTGATTGCCGCCGCGTTCGCCCAACGGCGACCCGCTCCGATAAAGCTCGCTCCCTACAAAAGCGGGACCATTCGACCGGACTTGAACGGTTCGTTTTTCCGGGGACGAACTAGCCGAACGGGTGATGTTCGGTTGGAGGTTCGGGGATAGATTATGCGGGCAGGCGCAATCTGGATCAGGAGAGAAAAACATGGAGCATGGTGGAGAGGCCCTCGTTTCTTTGTCGAAGGCAATAGCGGATGCGGTGGAGAGTGTTTCCCCGTCGATCGTGCGGGTGGACGGGCGTGGACGCCACCCCGCGAGCGGCGTGGTCTACGCCCCGGAAATGGTGTTGACGGCGAACCACGCTTTGAAACGCGACGAAGACGTCGCGGTCGTGGCCGGAGACGGCAGCTCTCTCCCGGCGCGTCTGGCGGGCAGGGACCACGCGACGGACCTTGCCGTGTTGCGGGTGGATGGACTGGGCGTCGAAGCGGCGACTCCGGCTCTCGAGCCGGCCCGGGTGGGTGAGATCTCGGTGGCGGTGGGGCGCTCGTTTCGGGACGACGGCCCCCGCGCCACTCTGGGCATAGTGAGCGCCGTCGGCGGTCCTCTCAGGATGGGCCGGGGCTTGAGGCTGGAACGCTACCTCCAGACCGACGCGGCGCCGCTCTCGGGGGGCGGCGCGCTGGTGAACGCGAGAGGAGCGGTGATAGGGGTTCCGGTCGCGAGTCTCCGGCGAGGAACGATGCTCGCCGTTCCCGCCGACGTCGCATGGGAGGCGGCGAAGGCGCTTCAGAGCGGGGGGACGGCCAGACGCGGGTACCTCGGCATCCTCAGCCAGCCGGCGAACATCCCCGACACCCAGCGAGCCGGCTTTGATC
>JBOHBL010000071.1:0-11152 GCA_050698295.1 Rubrobacteraceae bacterium
CCTGATGGGCGGCTACCGCTCACGGGGCATAGAACTCGTTTTCACCCACATGAAGCTCCCGGTGCGCCAGCGCCTCGAAAAAGCCGGCTGGAACGAGAAGTTCGGACGCAAATACCACTACCAGACCACGAGAGAAGCCCTCCGGGCGGTCGGCCTGATGAAGAGCCGCGCCGAGAGAGGCCCGAAGACCGGCCCGTGGAAGACTCCCGCTACTGAACAAAGTGGATGAATCGCCGGTTATCCGGCTACTCCTCGCCGTCGTAGTAACCGACCTCCGGCGAAGCCTTGAGAAACTTGCTGAAGGCGCGTTTCTCTTTCGAGCCGCCGGGGGCCGCGCCGCCGAAGACCCCGAGCTTGTCCGAGTCCGGGTAGACCATCACGTCCGGCTCGTTCATCGTCGAGAAGCACAGGTAGACGAGGTTCGTGTCGGAGGTGTTCACGAGCTGGTGAGAACCCTCTTCTCCGGCGGGGAGCGTGGCGTAATCTCCCGGTGAGATCGGGATTTCTTCGTTCCCTATCCGGAGTTTGCCGGAGCCTTCGAGGACGTAGATCGCCTCTTCGTTTGCGAGGTGGTAGTGGCGGGGCCAGGCTTGTCTGCCTGGAGGAACTTCATAAAGGCTGCAACCGAGCTTCTCGCCGCCGGTCGCCGCGCCGAGGGATTTTCTGCGGTATCCGAAGCGTTCCCCGCGCGAAGTTTCCGACCACTCCACGTCTCGTTCGTTCGCCACGTTGGGATGTTCCGACATCTCCACCTCCCGGAGGCTCGTCGTTGGTTAGATCAAAGTTGCCCGAGCGCGTATGCTACAGTCTAAACATTGACCGGGTGACAGTTCAGGAGGAGATATCGTGGACGTCAGAAAGAGCGCGAAAGACCGCTGGGAAGAAGCTTACTCGAAGAACCCCGAACGAGACGCCGAGTTCTCGACGATGAGCGGAATCCCGATCAAAGCTCTATACACCGAAGAGGACGTCGAGGGCAATTCCGAAGAAAAGCTCGGCTATCCCGGCGAATACCCGTACACGAGAGGCGTCTACCCGAACATGTACCGCGGACGGCTGTGGACCATCCGCCAGTTCGCGGGCTACGGCGACGCCGAAGACACGAATAAACGCTTCAAATACCTCATAAACCACGGCCAGAACGGTCTGTCGGTGGCCTTCGACATGCCGACTCTCATGGGATTGGATTCCGACTCGCCGCTCTCCCTCGGAGAGGTCGGGACGGAGGGCGTTGCCATCGACTCCCTCGAAGACATGGAGCGTCTCTTCGAGGGCATCTCGATGGACGAAATAACGACCTCCATGACCATAAACGCTCCGGCGATGGTCCTGCTCGCGATGTACGTCGTCGCCGCCGAGAAGAAAGGCATATCCCCTGACAAACTCGGCGGGACGAACCAGAATGACATCCTCAAGGAATACATAGCCCAAAAAGAGTGGCTCTTCCCGCCCGCGCCCTCGATGCGCGTCTTCAAGGACATGCTCGTCTACGCCACCGAGCATATGCCACGCTGGAACACCGTGTCGATCAGCGGGTATCACATCAGAGAAGCCGGAAGCACGGCGGCTCAGGAGCTCGCCTTCACCCTCTCGGACGGTTTCGCCTACGTCGAGGCGGGTGTCGAAGCCGGGCTCGACGTGGACGACTTCGCGTCGCGCTTCTCGTTCTTCTTCAACTCGCACATAGACTTTTTCGAGGAGATCGCCAAGTTCCGCGCCGCGAGGCGCATCTGGGCCACCGTGATGAAGAACAAATACGGCGCGAAGAACGAGAAGAGTTTGCTGATGCGCTTCCACACCCAGACAGCGGGCGTCTCTCTCACCGCCCAGGAGCCGTACAACAACGTCGCGAGAACGGCCTTCGAGGCTCTCGCCGCCGTGCTTGGCGGGACCCAGTCGCTCCACACGAACTCATTGGATGAAGCATTGGCTCTCCCGACCGAGGAAGCCGTGCGGGTCGCGGTTCGGACGCAGCAGATTGCCGCGCTCGAAACCGGCGTCACGAACACGATAGATCCGCTTGGGGGATCGTACTTCGTCGAGGCGTTGACCGATGAGATCGAGCGCCAGGCTTACGAGTACTTCGACCAGATAGACGAGCTCGGCGGGGTCATCCCGGCCATCGAGCAGGGATTCCAGATGCGCGAGATCGCCGAAGCCTCCGCCCGCTACCAGCGCGAACTCGAAGAGGGACGGCGCCTCATGGTCAACGTGAACATCTACGAGGCGCAGGAAGAGCAGGACGTCGAGACCCACCGCATAGACCCCGAGGTCTCCAGGCGACAGATAGAGCGCGTCAAGAAGCTCAAAAAGACTCGCGACAATGAGAAGGTCGAGGCGACACTCGAAGAACTTCGGAGCGTGTGCCGGGATGATGGAAACACGATGTACCCGATCATCGAGGCCGTGAAGGCGTACGCGACGGTGGGGGAGATATCCTCGGCTATGCAGGAAGTCTTTGGCTCCTACCGCGAGACGCCTGTGATCTAGGAAGATGTCGGCTGCGGATCGCTCGTATGAGCCGATCACGCTGCGTTTTTCGAGAAGTATCCTCGCCGCCGTTGGCCGGCAGGCTGATCCGCGTGGCGCACCCGAAAGATGCTCCGTTCCCGTGGAGACAGTTCGGGCGGTCGCCTGACAAGCAGGATTTCGTGGTTCGCCACGTGGATCTACTCGGTCGTTCGCTCGAAACCGGAGGGAAGACCGATCCGGACGCCATCCTGCGTAAATACCTGTCCGAAGGCAGGTCGGAAACGGCTCGCCGACTTTCGGAGAAAGCCGTCGTGCTGCTGGAACCGACGGACCAACTCGGAGCGGTGGTGTGGCCCGTTAGGCCGACACGAGACGAACCAGTTGGGTGATTGATCGGGATTCCGTCGCGCGAAACTCGTAACGCGAGGTTTGTTCACCTACGAGTTTTTGGTTACGGTTCGAAGGCTCGCGATAGCAGGCTCGCGTGCGTCAGACCGGTATGAGGGCGCGAACGCGGGTACCCTGGCCGGGCGCGCTGTCCACCTCCAGCTTTCCGCCCAGGCTCGACGTCCGATCCCGCATGGAGCGCAATCCCAGGTGTCCGGGGAAATCGTCGCGCGTGTCGAAGCCGACTCCATCGTCGGAGATTTCGAGAATGAGGGAGCCGGGGACGCACTCCATGTGTATTTCGACTTTGCCGGCGAGGGCGTGCTTGGCGGTGTTGTGAAGCGCTTCTTGAACTATACGGTAGGCTGCCTCTTTGACCTTCGGTGATGCGTCCGGCTCGTCCCTGCAGAGGACCGTTCTCGTCGCGATGCCGTGCCGGGCCTCTATCGCCGCCGCCTGTTTTTCCAGGGCGGAGACGAGTCCTTCCTTCTCCAGAGTTTCAGGCATCAGCTCGAAGATGAGGGAGCGCATCTCGGCGAGTCCCGCCCTCGCGAGCGAGAGGACGTAATCGACCGGCTCGATGGCTTCCGCCGGTTCTCCGGGCAGGGATCCACGCGCCGTCTTCGCGCCGAGGACGATGCCGTAAAGCGCCTGCGAGACGGAGTCGTGGAGGTCTCTTGCCAGACGCTGGCGCTCCTCCAACGCCGCCTTGCCGCGGGCTTCGGAGAAGAGGCGAGCGTTTTCGACCGCCACGGCCGTCTGGTCCGCGACCACCTTGAGGAAGGTCTTCTCGTCCCCGGCGGGTTCGCGGTTCGGGAGGTAGCCGAAGGCGATCGCGCCGATGGCGCGGTCCCGGAAGACGAGCGGAAGGATGTATATGGTGTCCTCCGGGATCTCATCCGCGAAGGGATGGATGGGCGCGTAGCGCGACTCGCTCAGGACGATCTCGTGCGCGTCGCGGAAGATCACGGGCCGTTTCGTGAGTATCGCCTCGTGAATCGGCGAGCGCACCCCATCCTCGAACGCGGCCATGAGACCCTCGTCGTATCCTTCGGGCACCCCGTACGAGCCGACGAGCCGGATCTCATCCGTTCCTTCGTCCGCGAGCATGACGAGGTACGTGGTGGCGGTGCTCGCGCTCATCACGCTCTCTGCCAGGGATCGCAAAGTATCCTCCACCGGCGCGTCGAGGGTCAGGCTGGAGGCGATGCGCGAGAGCGTCGTCACGCGCTCCTCCAAAAGCCGCTGCGCCCTCGCCCTCTCGGTGACGTCGTGGGCCACGGCGCAAAGCGTCTCCCTCCCGTCGCGCAGAACGGTGCTCGCGCTCACCTCGACGCTCATGAGCGAGCCGGCCTTCCTGCGGTACATCCTCTCGCCGACTGAGGGGTTCTTCTGCTCCGTGACGAGCCGGACGTTCTCGTCCACGCTCTCCCGGTCGGCGGCGACCATGTCGTAGAGCGTCATGCGGTGAAGCTCTTCTTCCGAATAGCCGAGGGCTTCCCGGAAGGCGGGATTCGACTCGACGATGCGTCTCGTCTCCACGTCCACGAGAAAGATGTTCTCGGTGGCCTGCTCGACCACGGCGCGGTAAAGACGCTCGCTCTGCCGCAACGCCTCCTCGTTCTGTTTGCGGGCGGTGATGTCGCGGGCGACGGCGACGACCGAATCTTCGAGCATCGGAGAGATCGTGGTCGCGAACCACCTCTTTCGGTCGCCTATTTTCAGGCTGTGTTCGAGGTCCACGCTCCGGCGCGTTTCGAGGGCGCGCCGGATGCCGCCGAGGATCTCGTCGGCCACCTCTTTCGGGAGGGTGTCGTGGAGCGTCTTGCCGATCACGTCGGCGGGCGGACGGCGACGGAGGGCGGTGTTCGTCGGGGCGATTTCGAGGTGGCGGCCCTCGCCGTCGAGGACGAGGATGACGTCGTCTATCGCGCCGAGCACCGCCCGCAACTCCGCCTCGGAGGTTCTTAATTTCTCCTCGTTCTTTTTACGCTCGGTGACGTCGCGGACGATGGTGCATATCACCTCCCTGCCGCCGAGGAGGATCACGTTCACCCCGACCTCCACGTCCACGGGCGTTCCGTCCTTCCGGCGGTACTTCCTTCCGCCGACGACGCGCCGTCTCTCGCGCAGGGTGTGCCGGATCGCGGCTTCCACATCCCCGCGCGGGTGGGCGACGAAGTCGTAGACCGCCATCCCCCGCATCTCGTCGGCGGAATACCCGAGCATCCTCTGGAAAGAAGGGTTCGTTTCCACGATGCGCTTCGTGGACGAGTCGAGGAGGTATATGCTGTCGGTGGCCTGTTCGATCACGGCGCGGTAACGCTCTTCGCTGCCCCGCAGGCTTTCCTCGATCCTCTTCCCCCGGATGGCCGCGCCGAGAGTACTCGCCGCCGCCCCGAGCGCGTCCATCTCCGCCGCCGACCACTCGCGCTCGCTCTCGCACTCGTCGAAGCCGATGAACCCCCACCACTCCCCTTCGACGAAGATCGGCACGACGGCCAGTGACAGGGTACCCTGGTTCTCCGCCTCGGGTCGCTCGCCCCTATGGAACAGGTCGCGGGTGGGTCCGTACACCGGCTCGCCCCGTTCGAGGAACGGCGCCAAGCGGTCGAACCCGGCGCCCCGGTAGGGCGGATTCCGCAAAAGGGGGTTGTCGATCTGGGGCGCGACGCCCCTCGCCACCCACTCGTAGCGCCGTCGGCCACGCGGCTCGCCGTCCTCTCCGACGAAGTTCTCGAAGATGTAAACGCGGCTGGCTCCGGTTGCCTCCCCGAGCCGTTCGAGCACCGCCTTTATGTTCTCCTCCCAGCCGCCCGCTTCGCCGAGGAAACTATCCGCCGCGAACCTCACGGCTTCGAGGACGGCGTCGCGCCGCCGCAATTCCCCTTTCGCCCTCCTCCGTTCCCCGGCCTCTTCCAGGCTCCGCTCCACCGTCGCGCACAACCGGATGAGGTTGTCCTTCATCACATAGTCGTGGGCGCCGGCCTTCACGAGTTTCACCGCCGTATCCTCGCCCACCTTGCCCGAAACCACGATGAACGGCGCATCCGAACCCGCATCCTGTGCGAGCTTCAGTGCATCCGGCGCGCCGAAGCGGGGCAAATCGTAGTCCGAGAGGATCACATCCCACTCCGAGGATATGAGCGCCTCTTCCATCGCCTCCGCGGTCTCGACCCTCTCGCACTCCGGCTCGTAACCGCCGCGCCGAAGCTCGCGCGAGAGGAGAAGGGCGTCGTCTTCGGAGTCCTCCACGACGAGTACGTGAAGCGGGACTACCACGACTCCTCGCTCAACTCTTCGATGCTCACGAGACCGATGCGCACGGCGTGGAGCGCCGCCTGGGTGCGGCTGCCGACGTCGAGCTTGGCGAGGACGCGCGAGACGTGGGCCTTGACCGTATGCTCCCCGATAAAGAGTTCGCTCGCGATCTGGCGGTTCGTCCTGCCGCGAGCGAGGAGACAGAGAACCTCGGTCTCGCGCTCCGTCAGCTTCCCCGGCCTCTCGGGAGCGCGCATCTCGCGCAGCAAGCGAGCGGCGGCCTCGGGCGCGAGATACACCCGACCTTCGGCGGCGGCCTTTATGGCGCGGTGGAGTTCCTCGGCGTCCGCGTCCTTGAGAAGATAGCCGATGGCGCCGGCCTTTATCGCCCCGGCCACCGCCGCGTCGGAGAGGACGCTCGTCAGCGCGACGACCGCGACCTCGGGCGAATGCGTCTTTATCTTCTCCGTGGCGGCGATGCCGTCCATCTTCGGCATGAGGAGGTCCATGAGGACGACGTCGGGGGAGAGGTCGCGGGTCATCGCGACGGCCTCCTCGCCGTCCGCCGCCTCTCCGACGACCTCGAGTTCGGGGTTGCGCGAGAGGAACATGCGCAGCCCTTGTCTGACTACGCCGTGATCGTCGGTTATGAGGACTCGTATCGCCATTCGCCCTTCTTATACTTTCGACCTAGATTATCCACCCCACGAAGGTTTACCTCAACAATCGTTCTTTCTCCCGATGCGGTCGCAGCGCCGCCCGGTTTTACTTTCGGCTGCCGAAAGACGGCCAAAGACCACTTCGACACAGGAGAGGAAGCGAACGAATGCGTCACACAAACCACATAAACGACTTCGAACTGTGGCGCCAGCGCCGCGACGAGCTGTTCCGGGAGGCCAAAAACGAACGACTGGCCCGGCGGATAAAAGAGAGCCGGAGGAGCTCCGGCGCGGAGATCCCACGATGGTGGAACGCCGCGCCCCGTGGAGCCTCCGTCGAACCGAAGTAGTCAACCGCAAATTCGAAAGGAGAAACACCGAATGAAGACGAAAGAAAGTTCGAAACATTCCAGGCTCGGAAGAGGCGATCACGCCGTCGTGATCGGGAGCAGCATGGCGGGCCTTCTCGCCGCGCGCGTCCTCGCCGAGTACTTCGAGCGCGTGACGGTCGTCGAGCGCGACCCGCTGCCGGACGGCTACGAGGCGCGCAAAGGGGTTCCGCAGGGTCGCCACTCCCACGCGCTTCTCGCTGGAGGGCTGGCCGTTGTGGAAAGACTGTTCCCCGGCCTCACGGACGAACTCCTCGCCGACGGCGCGGCCTCCTTCGACCTCGCCGCCGACGCGCGGTGGTTCCAGCCCGGCGGATACAGGCCGCGGTTCGAGAGCGGCGTCTCGGGCGTAAGCATGAGCCGTCCCTTCCTCGAAGGACACGTCCTTCGGAGGGCGCGCTCGCTGTCGAACGTCGCCTTCGTGGACGGAGCTTCCGTCACCGGCCTCCTCACGGACGAGGACCGCGTGAGCGGCGTCACCGTTCGGAGGCGCGGCGAGGGTGATTCCGAGAACCTACATGCCGACCTCGTGGTGGATGCGGGTGGGCGAGGGTCTCGCGCTCCGGGCTGGCTGGAGAAGCTCGGCTACAACGCGCCGGAGGAGGAGAGGATCGAAGTCGGCGTCGGATACACGACGCGCCTTTACCGCCGCCGTCCCGGCGACCTGCCCGGAGCCGTGTTCTCCATCATACAGCCCACCCCGCCGCACGGGACGCGCACCGGGGTCATAAACCCCCTCGAAGGGGATCGGTGGCTCGTGTCGCTCGCCGGGGCTCGGAGATCACGCCCCCACCGACGAGCAGGGCTTTCTGGAGTTCGCCAAAAGCCTCCCCGCCCCGGACATTTACGACGCCATCAAAGACGCCGAGCCGCTCGGCGATGGGGTCGTCCACAAGTTCCCCGCGAACCTGAGAAGGCGATACGAGAAGCTCTCGCGGGCGCCGGAAGGCTACGTCGTCATCGGGGACGCGCTGTCCAGTTTCAACCCGGTATACGGGCAGGGCATGACGGTCGCCGCCCTCGAAGCCGCCGCCCTCGACGAGTCGCTGCGCGAAGGGCGCGACAGGCTGCCGCGTCGTTTCTACGGGCGGGCGGCGAAGATCATAGACGTACCCTGGCAACTCACCGCCGGGGCCGACCTCGCTTATCCGGGGGTCGAGGGTGCGAGGACGCTCGGCGGCGCGCTCATCGGCCGGTACATCGGACGGTTGCTGAGAGCCGCCACGCGCGACGAGCGGGTGTGCCTCGCCTTCATCAAGGTGACGAACCTCCTCGCGCCGCCGACCACGCTCTTTAACCCGGCCATCGTCCTTCGGGTACTTCGTCAGTCGCTCGTCCGGCGCGGTCGGGTGGAGGAATATCCGAAGCCCGAAATCCCGATGTCCGAGGCCGCGTGAGCGAGATGCGTCGTGAAGAGAACGAAAACCTGAATCTGAAAGGACAAAGAGAACCATGACGACCATGCAATCACCGTGTACGGGAGAACTCGAAGAAATCTGCGAACTTCCCCCGGAGGAGGCGCTGCCGCGAGCCGTCTCCTTCCTGAACGAGATGGCAAGCGATCCCGCGCTTCTGGAAACCGAGATCATGCCCCTTCTCGAAAGAGCGGAGGAGGGATGGCATGTGGCGCGTCGTTACGACGGTGGCGCTTATTCGATGCAAATCTTCGTCTGGCCTCCGGGGACGGGGACGAGGGTCCACGACCACTCCTCGTGGGGAGTGTATCGCTGCGTTTCCGGCTCCATCGTCGAGGAACGCTACGAACGCCTCGACGACGGCTCCCGGCTCGACCATGCCCGCCTGAAGCGCGAATGGCGGCTCACGTGGAGTCCCGAGGACGGAGCCTCGACCGTGCTTCCCGGAGACGGGGGCATCCACCGGATAGTCAACCCGTTCGGAGAGACCGCGGTCTCGATCCACCTGTACGGGCCGCGGATGGGCGAGGTGGATGGCCGTGACTACGACCCCTCCCGCGATTTCGTCTGCGACCGGACCGAGGATTAAGGACTGTGCGAGTGAATCGAAAGGAAGAACAGATGAGTACACAGATGAACGAAGCCGGGATCTTCGCAATGCCCGCGAAGCCGCGAACCCTGAGATGGCGAACGCGAGCCGTCGAAGAATACGAGAGATCCGTGCCGGCGAGGCGCGCCGGGCTGCGGACGGAACTCGCCGCGCGACTTTTGGCGTTGACCGGGCGGTGGATCCCGCCGGATGACGTATACGCAGACGTCGAAGGGCGGATGGCGGTCGCAAATCTCGACGGCGATACGTTCCGGCTCCACCGCGACGGCGGCCTCACGCTTTCGCGCCCGTGCGCATATTGCGGGACGGGCCGCTTCGAGAGTCCCGAAATAAACGACCCGATGGACCTCGGGTACGCGCTTTCGATCTGGAAGCCGATGCACGAGGACTGCGAGGACTACGACCCATCCGAAACCCCCGCGAATTGGTGAGCGGAAGGAAGAGAAACAGAAATGAAGGAGATGGACGAAGAAAAGCAGCCCCCCAACCTTGAAGCGATGGACGAGCGGCAAGCACACCGCTTCCTCACCGAACTGCTTTCCAACCTCGATCCCGAAGAGGAATACAACGCACGGCACGAGGATTACGTGATGGAGATGCCCCAGTCCGGGGAGCGCATCCGCGGCAGGGAGAACATGCGGGCGATGCAGGAAGCGTACCCTACCCCGCCGACGTCGGGCATCCGGTTGCGCCGGGTACTCGTCAGGGAGGGACTGTGGGTTGCCGAGGGGGTGATCGACTACGGCGATGGGCGGGCGCTCGACGTGGCGCTCATCTTCGAGCTGCGCGACGGGAAGATGTGGCGAGACAGATGGCACTTCGCCGAGCCATTCGAGGCGCCGGAGTGGAGGGCCGAGTGGGTCGAGCGGATGGACGCCCGATAATGACGACGTTCGTGCTCGTCCACGGCGGATGGCACGGCGCATGGTGCTGGGAGAGGGTCGCCCCGCTCCTTCGCGCCGCCGGACACGAGGTCCACACGCCCACGCTGACCGGCCTCGGAGAACGAGCGCGCCTCCTCGCCCCGGAGATCGACCTCGAAACGCACGTACGCGATGTGGCTGACGATCTCGTGGGAGAAGACCTTTCCGGGGTGACGCTCGTGGGCCACAGCTACGGCGGGATGGTCGTCTCCGGGGCCGCGGATCTGGCACCCGACCGCATCGCTCGCCTCGTCTTCCTCGACGCCTTCGTGCCCGAGGACCGGCAGTCGCTGTTCGACCTGCTGCGGCCGGAACGCCGGGAGTTCTATCTCGAGGCGGCCCGCGAGCGGGGCGAGGGCTGGCGAGTGCCGCCCCCGCCGCCCGAGGCTCTCGGCGTCACCGACGAGACGGAGGCGCGGTGGCTCGCCGCCATGCTCA
The DNA here is from genome assembly GCA_050698295.1 of Rubrobacteraceae bacterium. Lineage (GTDB taxonomy): Bacteria > Actinomycetota > Rubrobacteria > Rubrobacterales > Rubrobacteraceae > JACCWD01. The sequence continues at coordinate 10,555 of JBOHBL010000071.1, forward strand.
CCCCTCAGCCGATAAAGACCTTCGAGCAGCCCGTAAGCATCGCAAACGATGCGGCGAACACGCTCCACCGAACCTGCATCCACTGCACAGCCGGGCCTCTCGCGCCGAGCTTCGCCCCCTTCGCCGCGCGAGCGAAGGCCGCGCCGGGGTGGAGCTATCGCGAGATGGAAACCGGACACGACGCGATGCTCACCGCGCCGGAGGAGCTGTCCGCCATCCTGTCCGAACTCCGCGACGGAGAAAACCCTCCCCGAACCGAAAGGAAAAATCAATGGACTTCTCGCACTGGTTAATGTTGTTTTGGGCGGCGCTCGTTTTCTACAACGTCGGTACGATCTGGTTCGCCCAGATCGTCGTCTACCCGCTGTTCGGCAAGGTCGGAGCGGACGAGTACGTCGCCTACCACAAATTCTACAGCCGCCGGATACCGCTGCCCGTCATCGTTCCGGGCTTCGCCAGCTTCCTCGTTCCAACCGTACTCATCTTCCTCGGCCCGGAGTCGGTGCCGATGTGGATCTATTTGGCGAACGTGGCGTTCGGGGCCGTGGGCCTCGTCGTGACTGTGGCGCTCGAAATACCGCGTCATGCCCGGCTGGAG
>JBOHBL010000072.1:0-7480 GCA_050698295.1 Rubrobacteraceae bacterium
CGCGTGATCGCCCGTCCGGTCGGCGGACGGCGCATCGAGCTTTCGCGAGGCGACGAAGACCGTCCCGTCGCTCTCTTCACGGCGGCTCTCGGCGATGACGGAAGGATACTCCCGGAGCTTCCGCGCCTCGGCTACAAAGGACTCGTAGTCGAAGCGATGGGCGGCGGCCACGTCCCGAAGACGATGGTCGATAAGCTGGAGGAACTGTCGAAAGCGATGCCCGTCGTCCTGGCTTCGCGCACCGGGAGCGGGGACGTCCTCGAAAAAACCTATGGCTTCCCCGGATCGGAGATCGACCTCATCGAGCGCGGACTCATCCCCGCCGGGATGCTCGACGGGCTCAAAGCGAGACTGTTTCTTTCCCTTCTCCTCCGCTCCGGCGCGGACGGAGAAGAGGTTCGAGACGCCTTCGAGGAGCCTTACTCCATGTAGAGCACGGCGTTCTCGCCGGGCTTGTTGCCCAGCTTCCTGATCTCATCGAACTTCGAGCGGTCGAGGTCATCTATGTTCGGATAATTCAGCTCGACCATGTTCCCCGATGGGTCGCGGATGTAGAGCTGCAAAGCCCCTTCCGGCAATTCGTAGACGCGAGAGAAGTAGTCCGAGTCGTCTATGATGCCGAGTTCCTTCACCCGCTCGTAAAATCCCTCGAAATCGTCCACGTCGAGGCCGAAGTGATGGCCGGAAGGGGCGTCGTCGGTGGTGTGAAAGAGATGGAGCTGGAGGTCTCCGACGCGAAGCCACCTCACGGGAAACGGGAAGTCGGGAGCCGGTATCTCCTCCATCCCGAAAAGTTCTTTATAGAAATTCGCCGACTCTTCGAGGTCTTTCGCGCTGATGCTCAAGTGGGTCAGGCCGTTCGCCTTCATCTCTCTCCTCTCCTCGCTGGATACGGGAAAGTCTACACCGGACAGGAAATGTAGAATAAACCGTATCCAGCGCGGGAGGGAGCGAGATCATGACCAGAAGTCACGGACATCGCCACGCCGGGCAACGAGGAGGCTTTCACGGTCGGCAAGGCTACGTCCCCGGGGCAAATCCACAGACAGTGAGGAGTCGCAAGGTTGTCACTCAAAGAGTATTGGGCGTACGTTTTCACTTGCGAGGAGCCGATCGAGGCGATTCTGGCGGTCTGCAACGAGGCTGGACCCTGGCGGTGGCAATTGCGTGACAGCGCGTGGTATGGCGACTACCTCAATACGCAGCCCGTCGAAGGTCTCAGGGTACGTATCCACGAGTTCCCTTCCCAGGCCAGCGAGGCGGGTGTCTTCGCGGGTCCCGGCACTGTCGAAGGAGTCCGGTATGACCGGGGGTACACTTCCCTGCTGGCGATCCGGGACGAAAGCCCGGCGACCAGAGCAGACGTTGACGAAGTCCTGCGAGGCTTGATGGAGAGGATCGGAGCGCGGAACATCCAGGCCATCCAACCATACGATTGAAGTCGGACGGACATCTCCGCAGCCGCTCGAGCGCAAAGGCCGCGTCCCCGATCAGGGCTGCCGAACGCCATCCTCTCCGTCCTCGCCGATGATGAAGACGCCGGTGTATCTCTCGGCGGTCCCGCCACCGGCGTCGTACGTTCAGGCGAAGAGCGGGAGGCCGCTCGGGGAGTAGGCGTTCTTCCCTTCTTCTCAGGCCGTCCCCGCGTCCTCGGCGTCTTCGAGGTGGCGGTAGGTGTCGGTGTGGAGGAGGCCGTCGAAGATGACCTCGCCGTTCTGGGTGACGGTCTTGTAGGTGACCCACTCGGTGACGGGTTTTTTGTCGTCGTCCTTGTATTTGGCTACCCGCTCGGAGTCCATATTGACGGTAACGCCGCTCGGCTGACCGTAGATGGCGGCGTGGACGTTGCCGGTTGTGGTGTCCACCCACTGCTGGACATAGAGGTATCCTGGCGAGGTGTTCCTGAACTTCATGTCGAGAGCGCCGAACCAGATGGTCGCGTCGAAGCCAGGCTTTATGTATGGCAGCGTCGAGTGGTGCGGGTGACGCTCGACCGTCTCCAGGCCCGCGAGGTTCGCCGACATGTACAAAGTCGAGGAGACCTGACACAGACCGCCGCCGTCGGCGTAGTCGAGCTTGCCCCGTATGATGACCTTCGACTCCTCGTATTCCAGGTCTTCGGCGAGCTCGTTGAACGAAAAGACCTCGCCCGGCGCGAGGAACGTCCCGTTCACCGCCTCCGAGGCGGTCTGGAGGTTGGTCAGGCGGCCCGGATCATCGTCGTAAACGAGGTAGTTCGTCTGGTACGACGAGAGGAGTTCCGTCGGCTGGAGTCGCTCGGCCCTCTCCGTCGTAAGCTCCGGCGCGACGCTCGCGAGCGGAACTTCGATCCTCCCATCCCCCCGCATGAGCTTTTCTTCGAGCCCTTCCCAGAAAGATTCTTCTATCTCCACTCCGTTCCGGCTCGGGGTTATGGAGACCAGCTCGTCTCGCTCCCGCGACGGCTCGTAAGCCGCGTCTTTCGCCTCGCGCTCGAAGGCCGCTCGAATGGCGTCCTCCTCGTAGTCGATCTCCGGCTCCACGTCCGCCATCGAAAACACGGACCTCAAACGGTCCTCGAACCGCTCCCCAAAATCTCCTTGACGCCCGACCGAGTACGCCCGCGCAACGCTGTTCTCCGCATCGACGGTGATGCCAAGCTCCTCCGCGCTCAACGTCACGTTTTTTTCCTCACCCGCGAAGGTCACTTCCTCGGGCAACCTCGCCGCGCTTCCGACGAGCATCCTTTCAGCCTCTTCCCTCGACTCGCCGCCGACGGAAACCCCGCCAACGGAAACCCCGCCATACACTCCATCGTCGTTGCGCCACCCATCGAACGCGACGAGCAACGAAAACAGTCCGCACAACGCCACGACGCCAAGCTTCATCCAACCCAGATAACCCCGGACGGGACTCCGGGAACCACGCTCCCGTTCCTCCTCGACTTTCTCCTTACTCTTCCGCGAGGACATGCTCGGGAGCTTGAATCGAAACACGCCGAGAACCTGCCGGAGATCCCGCCTCCTCTTCCTGAACCGCTTCTTCGCCCGGACGACGTTCCCGCCAGAGCGGCTCGAAGACCTCCGATCCCGCACGGGAGCATCGGGAGAGGCTTCTCTGCGTCGCCCCCTCCCGGACCTCGAAGAAGATCCCTTTCGCGCCCCAGCCTTCACAACGCGACAGAATAACAACCGGATGTTACGGATCGGTTACGATACGATGAACTTCTTAAGAAAAATCCGCAAAAAGTTTTATAGTTATCGGTTTTCGGCAATCGGTGGTCGGTGCCTCTCTGTGGCAACGGGCATCGTCCATAGAAAAAGGGCCGGTATATACCGGCCCCTAAAAACCTACTTCGTAAACTGCGCTTCTTCGGTGGAGCCGGTGAGGGCGGTGGTGGAGGCCGTCCCTCCGGCGACGATCTGGGCGACTTCGTCGAAGTAGCCCGCGCCGACTTCGCGCTGGTGCTTGGTGGCGGTGTAGCCGCGGCTTTCGGCGGCGAACTCGGCCTGCTGGAGTTCGGAGTAGGCGGTCATGCCGCGTTCGCGGTAGTCGTCCGCGAGGTCGAACATGGAGTAGTTGAGGGCGTGGAAGCCCGCGAGGGTGATGAACTGGAACTTGTAGCCCATCTCGCCGATCTGCTCCTGGAAAGTGGCGATGTCCTCGTCGGAGAGCTTCGCCTTCCAGTTGAAGGACGGCGAGCAGTTGTAGGCGAGGAGCTTGCCGGGGAACTTCTCGTGGATGGCTTGCGCGAACTCGCGAGCCTCGCCGATGTCCGGCGTCGAGGTCTCGCACCACACGACGTCGGCGTAGGGCGCGTAGGAAAGACCCCTCGCTATCGCCTGCTCGAGGCCGGCCTTCACCCGGTAGAAGCCCTCCATCGTCCGCTCGCCGGTCAGGAACTCGGCGTCGACGGGGTCGATGTCGGAGGTTATGAGGTTCGCGCCGGCGGCGTCGGTGCGGGCGACGAGGACGGTCGGGACGCCCGTCACGTCGGCGGCGAGGCGGGCGGAGACGAGGTTGCGAACCGACTGGGCCGTCGGGAGCAGCACCTTGCCGCCCATGTGGCCGCACTTCTTTTCGCTCGAAAGCTGGTCTTCGAAGTGAACGCCGGCCGCTCCGGCTTCGATCATGCCTTTCATCAACTCGAAGGTGTTGAGAGCGCCGCCGAAACCGGCCTCCGCGTCGGCCAGGATCGGGGCGAACCAGTGAACATCGTTCTTGCCCTCGGCGTGGTGGATCTGGTCCGCCCGCTGAAGCGCCTGGTTGATCCTCTTCACCACATGCGGCACCGAGTTCGCCGGATACAAACTTTGATCCGGATACATCTGCCCCGCGATGTTCGCATCCGCCGCAACCTGCCAGCCGCTGAGGTAGATCGCATCAAGCCCGGCCTTGACCTGCTGCACGGCCTGGTTCCCGGTCAACGCCCCGAGAGCCCGCACGAAAGGCTTCTCGCTCATCAACCTCCACAACCGCTCCGCCCCAAGCCGCGCCAGCGTGTGCTCGATCCTCACCGACCCCCGAAGCCGCGCCACGTCCTCAGCCGAATATGGCCTCTTCACACCCTCCCAACGCTCGCCGCGCCAACCCGACGCTATCTCCTCAACCTGACCTCTTCCGTTGCCGTCGTTCATTCCTCTCACTCCTTCTTGTTCGTTGATTCCTTTCCTTATTAAATACATTTTACACATACGTGTAATTTACATTCAACCATAGGATAGACCTTTTCGGAACGGGTAAGGAAAGGGAGCTTCTCGAGAAGAGAATATGGAAGAAAGCCGACCGGCGGCTTTGGGGCCGGTAGTGAGGCGGCCCGCACGGGGGAGATAGGCGCGCCGCCGGTCGGTATTGGGGTAGGTGAGGTTATCTCTTTCTCCTAGTCCAGGCGTTCGTAGCCGGGGATGGTCAGGAACTCGACGAACTCGTCGCGGGTTGAGAGGTCGGCGAAGAGGTCCGCGGCGGCGCCGAACTCGTCTTTCTCGAAGCGTTCGGGGCCGACGATATCGTTCTTTATTCTTTTGAGTTCCTCGGCCATGACTTTATGAAAGAGGTCTTCGGTGACCTGTGTGCCGTCGTCGAGGACGCCTTTGTCGTGGTGGATCCACTGCCACACCTGCGCCCGGGATATCTCCGCCGTCGCCGTGTCCTCCATGAGGTTGAACACGGGAACTGCTCCTCTTCCGGCGAGCCAGGCTCCGAGGTACTGTATCCCGACCGAGACGTTGTTCCTGAAACCGGCCTCGGTGATGTTCCCCTCCGGTTTTTCGAGGAGTTGCTCCGCAGTCACGTTCACGTCGTCGCGTTGCCTGTCGATCTGGTTTGGGCGGGGCATGTGCTCGTCGAAGGCTTCTTTGGCGGTGGCGACCATGCCGGGGTGGGCGACCCACGTGCCGTCGTGGCCGTCTTTCGCCTCGCGCTCCTTATCCGCCCTGACGGCCGCGAAGGCTTTCTCGTTCTGTTCTTTGTCGCCCTTCACCGGGATCTGGGCTGCCATACCCCCCATCGCGAACGCTCCGCGCCTGTGACACGTTTTTATGGTCAAAAGCGAATACGCGCGCATGAACGGGACGGTCATCGTGACCTCGACCCGATCCGGAAGCAGCATGTCGTGGTTGCGGAACTTCTTTATGTACGAAAAGATGTAGTCCCACCGTCCGCAGTTCAGGCCCGCCGAGTGATCCCGGAGTTCCCACAGAATTTCTTCCATCTCGAACGTCGCGAGTATCGTCTCGATGAGGACCGTGGCTTTTATGGTTCCTTGCGGTATCCCCAACTCGTCCTGAGCGGCGACGAAGATGTCGTTCCACAGACGGGCCTCCAGGTGACTCTCCATCTTCGGCAGGTAGAAATACGGGCCGCTGCCGAGATCCAGCAATTTCTTCGCGTTATGAAAGAAATAGAGTCCGAAGTCGAAGACGCCCGCGGGGACTTGTTTGCCGTCCACGAGCATATGCTTCTCGAAGAGGTGCCAGCCGCGAGGGCGGGCGAAGAGCGTGGCGAGGTCGGCGAGCCTGCCGGCCGGCTCGTAGTGCTTGCCGGAGGTCGGGTCGTCGAAGGTGATGGTCTGATCCACGGCGTCCATCAGGTTCTTCTGGCTCTCGAGCATGTTGCGCCAGGTGGGGCAGTTGGCGTCCTCGAAGTCCGTCATGTAGCACGACGCGCCGGAATTGAGCGCGTTTACGAGCATTTTGCGATCCGGCGGCCCGGTGATCTCCACTCGCCTGTCCTGAATGTCTTCGGGACACGGGGCTACTTTCCAGTCCCCGTTCCTTATCTCCTCCGTCTCCGGCAGGAAGTCGGGCATCTCTCCCGCGTCGATCCTCTTCTGACGCTCTTCGCGAGCGGCGAGAAGCTCGTGGACCCGATCCGTGGACATCCGGGCGAGCTTCGCCACGAAGGCGACCGCCTCCGGGGTAAGCGCCTCTTCAAACTCGTCAGGAACGGGGGCCGTGAACTCGACCCCCTCAGAATAAGCGCGTGACTGCGACATTTCTTCGGACTCCTCTCTAACGCCTCTACGGCTTTCGGCTAAAGCGAAGTTACTCTAGCAAGCCGCAACGGGCGACGCTCGAAGCCCACGATGCACAAAGACGGCGCCCCTCAAGCAGCGGCGCGCTGCTCGGAACGCCTCTCCATCCGCCTCACATAGACGATGCAACACGTCGGCACCGTCCGCCAACGGAACAAGACCTGGTATTCCTCGAAACCTATCCTCACCGTCTGACCGATCCGAGGCGTCCCCTCCTCGTAACGCCGATCCAGAATCTCCTCCGTCTGCGGGTCCCGATACTGTACCGTCGTCATTTGAAACTCCTTTGCTCGCCTTTAACGTGCCGCCAAGACTAACAATCCCCTTGCTATCAGTCCAATCATTTGCTTGAATGAGTTTCATAGATGGGATTTATAGCTCTTAGCTTTTAGCCATTAGCAAAAAACAAAAAGCCAAGAGCTGATGGCGGCGACCGAAGGGAGCCAAGTGCTGTTTCGGCAGATGGAATGTTTTCTGGCGGTGGCGCGGCTCGGGAACTTGAGTCGGGCGGCGGAGGAGATGTTTTTGACGCAGCCGACTCTGACGGCGCGGTTGAAGGGGTTGGAGGAGGAGGTCGGGGATCAGTTGTTCGCGCGGACGAGCCGGGGGATGCGGTTGACGGAGGCGGGTAAGGAGTTCGTGCCGTACGCGGAGAAGGCCATCGAGAGCTTTCGGGAAGGGAAGCGGAGTCTGGAAGAGTTGAGGGGGGCTTCGGGGGGGCGGCTCGTCATCGGGGCTTCGCCGGGAGTCGGGACTTATGCGTTGCCGGGATTGCTGGAACGATTCGTCGGGGCTTACCCGCAGGTGTCGGTCTCGGTTCGGACGGGGCATTCCGAGGAAATACTTTCGATGACGTTGAACGAGGACGTGCATCTCGGGCTCACGAGAGCGATGAGCCACCCGGAGGTAGAGAGTTTGCCGTTGTATCAGGATGAGATGGTGCTCGTGGTTGACCCTGGGCATCGATTC
>JBOHBL010000073.1:0-4542 GCA_050698295.1 Rubrobacteraceae bacterium
CTTCCTCGCCGTTCGCTTCTCGATCTGCTCCGGATCGTACTCCTTGACCCCGTAAGGAGGGTCCGTGACTATTGCATGAAGGCTGTTCTCCGGGATGTTCGCCAGCCACTCCATACAATCGGCGTGGACGATGCGGGAGCAGCCGATAGCCTCGGAGCGATGCCCGAGCGCGAGATGACCGAATACCTCACGCCCTTCCACATCCACGTTCTTTCCAGGCTCCATTTCCCTCACGGTGTCGCGCTTTCGGATGGCGATTCTGACTCGAAAATCAGGATCATCTTATTGGCTATCATACGCGGGATGTCGGATTTCGGAAAGGGGCGAATGATGGGCGAGGCGGACAATGCGAAACGCTTCAACTCGGCGACGGACGCGGAGATCATGGCCGCCGAGGTCGCCGACTCGTACTTCCACCGTGCGATGGAGGTGCTTCGGGCGAGGGGTCTCGAAGATACCCCCGTCCACGCCGAGGTCGCTTATAAAACGTCCGACCCCGACGCCTGGTTCGTCGTCGCGGGGATGGACGAGGTGGCGACGCTGCTCGATAGCCTCGAAGGCGTGGAAGTGCGGGCGGTTCCGGAAGGTGAGATCTGCCGCCCCCACGAGCCCATTCTCACCCTTTCCGGCCCGTACGGAGCCTTCGCCGAACACGAGACGGCGATCCTGGGGTTTTTGTGCCAGGCTTCGGGCGTCGCGACCGGGGCGGCCCGGTGCCGGCTCGCCGCCGGAGAGAAGCCGGTGGTCTCGTTCGGGGCGAGGAGGATGCACCCGTCGGCCGCGCCCATGATCGAGCGCGCGGCGTATCTGGGGGGCTGCGACCTCGTCGCCGTGGACCTGGCCACCCAACGCCTCGGCATCCCTTCGACCGGCACCCTCCCCCACGCCCTCGTCCTCGTCGTCGGCTCGACGGCCGAGGCGGCGAAAGCCTTCGATGAAACGATGCCGCCCGGAGTGCCGCGCACCATCCTCATCGACACCTTCGACGACGAGAAGTTCGGAGCATTGCTCGCGGCGAACGCCATCCCCCACTCCATCGAAGCCATCCGGATGGACACCCCCGGAAACCGCCGCGGCGACTTCCGCGACCTGATGCGCGAAGTGCGGTGGGAACTGGATCGCCACGGATTCTCCCACGTCAAAATCTTCGCCTCCGGCGGCATAGACGTGGATTACATCCTCCATTTGAACCCGGTGTGCGACGCATACGGCGTCGGAGGAGCAATCGCCGCCGCGCCCATGATCGACTACTCATTGGATATCGTCGAAGTGAACGGAGAAGACCGCTCCAAACGCGGAAAACGAGGCGGAAGGAAACGCCTCGTCGAACTCTCCGACGGCTCTCGCAAGGTCCTCCCGGCGGACGCTCCGGTCTCCGAAGGTTCACGCGACATCCTCGTTCCTCTCGATGCGAGCGCGAAAGATATCTCAGAACTTCGGGGCCGCGTCCTCGAACAGCTCGCGACGGGCGAGTACGCGCTCTAGGCGAAGCCCGCGAACGACTCTAATCCTCTTCTAACCTGCCGGCGTACTAATGCGGGCTCCGATCCACATCTCTAAGGTTAAACCACCGACGGAGGAGGAGATGATGGAAACTTCGATCAGGACGCTCGACAAATCGTACACAAACTCGCGGGAAAGAGCTTTCGAGTGGGGCTACGAGGATGGCCGCTCGGAGCAACCGGAGGGAACTTTCACAGAGAACCTGCGTCTCGCCCTCCTCGAAGACGCCACCGAACGGCTCGAATACTACCGGGGCCACCGGCTCGGAAGCCAGGTCCGCCCGGCCGGAGCCGACTTCTCGCTCGAAGAAATCCGCGCCGCCTGAGGGCCGGACCCACCACACCCCTCCCTGCGGGAGATGAGTTTCCACACCGCTCATCTCCCGGTTTTTTCTCCATCTACGCAAAATGAACTAGAAAAAAATCATTCATTTGTGCGATGTGCGCCTAAAGATTTTAGGGCATCATCCGTATATATCGTCACAGGTTCATAGAAAGGATGGAGACGTGAACGAATCACCGGAAACCAGGCAGCACACCATGATCTGCCCCTCCTGCGAGAGCGGCGAACTGCGGCCGTTCGGTCGCGTCTCGATGAGGTGCTTTTCCTGCGACCAGGTCATAGGCGGACCGATGCTCGAAACGCTGAGGAACATCTACATCCTGCCCGACGCCATAGGCAAACACGCCTGCGAATGCGGACACCCGGAGATGAAGCACCTCCCGGACGGGGTCTACTGGTGTCCGGCCTGCGGCTCGGAGGTCCTGCCCGCAAACGCCGCTCATCCGATTTCCTGGAGGAGCGAAGATCGCAGCGAAGCGTACTGGTGCGGCTGGCTCGACGGACGGTACTCGCCCCCCGGAGACTTCACCAGAAACTCGCGCCTCGCCCGCTGGGAAGACCCCCGGGACCGTCTCGACTACTATCAGGGACACCGCCAGGGCGTGAGCGAGAGAACCTCCACGCACTCCTCGGAAGAGGCCGCGTAGAAATCTTCGTTCAGCTCCCCTTCGAGTCTATGACGAGGTAGTAACCGCACTCCCCCTCGCCCGCGTTGTCGAAACGGTGGACCACATCGGCCTCGAAGTAGAGCGCATCCCCCTTTTCGAGTAAATACTCCTCGCCGCCGAGCACGGCCTTTAATCTTCCCCTCTCGACAACGATGTATTCTTCGACGCCTTCGCGGTGAGGCGGAAAATTCCCTGAACTCTCTCCCTCCGGCACGACGTTTTTTATGAACTCGACGCCCCGACCCCCGAAACTCGGCGAGAGCAACCGCCGCTCGAAGCCGGTCACCGGGTCCCTCATGACCATTTGCCGATTTTTCTTCACGACTATGACTTCTTTTCGCTCCTCGACGCCGACGAGCTGAGAAAGGCTCACCTCCAAACCCTCGGCCACCTTCGCCGCGACGACCAGAGTCGGACTCTTCTCGCCACGCTCCAACTTCGAGATCATGGCCCGACTCACCCCCGACCTCTCCGCAAGCCCATCAAGCGTGAACCCCCGCGCACGCCGCAATTCCCTCACCCGCCCCCCAAGCCGCCCCGAAGCTACCGCCTCCACCTGAGATGCCCTTGTCCCTTTATCGCTCATTTGGTAGAAATAATTCTATCATGGTAGAAATAATCGATTTCGCGATTGCGGCGGCGCCGTTTGTGGTGGCGGGGGTTGCTTTGCTGTGGCTGGGATGGTCCGCGCTGTGGGCCGGGGTTGCGGCGCTCGCGGCGGCGGTGGCGGGGGCGGTTGCGCGGCTGGACGCTTCGGGGTTGGGTGAAGCTTTTCTGGAGGGGTTTGGGACATCGTGGGGAGTTTTGTATGTGTTGTTTGGCGGGCTACTTTTGTACAACTTTCTATCGGCGGGAGGGGCGGTTGGGGAGGTGTCGCGGTTTCTTGGGGAGATCGAACCGGACAAGGAGGCGCTCGCGCTCGGGGTGGTGATCGGGGCCGCGCCGTTCTTCGAGTCGGTGACCGGGTTTGGGGTCGCGGTGGTTATAAGCGCGCCGATACTGTTGGCGGCGGGGTTTTCGCCGATCAAGGCCGCGGCGCTTTCGACGTGGGGGCAATGCGCGGTTCCGTGGGGCGCGCTCGGAGTCGGGACCGTCATCGGGGCGGACCTCTCCGGCCTGACCTTCGGGCGTCTCTCCGACTGGAGCGCGGTCCTGAATCTGCCGCTCTTCGTCGTCTATGCGATAGCGACGCTCGCGCTCGCCGGGGGATGGAGCGGAGTGAGGAGGCATGGGATCGAAGCTGTGTTCCTGGGTCTCGTGGCGGGTTTCGGGACGCTTGCGACGAGCCTGTATCTCGTGCCCGAGCTATCCGGTGCCGTAGGAGGTCTGCTCGCGGCGGGGGCGTTTCTGGCGGTGAGATGGCGGCGCGTGGCGAGGGTGCCGGGAAAAGCTCTCCTGCCCTACGGAATTCTGCTCGCCCTCATCACGCTGATAAGCGGGCCGGAGGCGGTGAATTCGTTTCTCCAGGATCTCGATCCGGTGTTGGGTTCCGTCCTCACCGGACCGGGGTTGCCGCTCCTGCTCTCGGCTGCGTTCGCGGCAGCGACTCTCGGCCTCGAAACGGAAACGGTGAAATCCTCCGCGCTCTCGACGCTCAGGCAATGGGCTCCGACGGCAGGAGCCGTCCTGACGTTCGTGCTGGCCGGACAGGTCGTCGCGAGTTCGGGAGCTGCGGCGATCCTGGCTTCCTCGGCGGTGGCGACCGGAGTTCTCTATCCGGCGGCGGCCTCGGTGGTCGGGGCTCTCGGAGGCGTATTGACGGGTTCCAACGCCGCGTCGAACGCGCTCTTCATGCCGTTGCAGATCGAGGCGGCGGGGGGGCTGGGCGTCTCCGAGCCGCTCACCGCGGGCGTCCAGAACGTATCGGGGAGCCACGCCAGCATGCTCGCGCCGCAAAGAGTGATCCTCGCCGCGACAGCTACGGGATTGCTCGGAAGAGAAGGGGAAATCGTGCGTGCCGCGTTGCCGCCGGTCGTGGTTTCGGTATTCGTGGTCGGGGCGGTCGGGCTACTCGCGGGCTGAGTTCCTG
>JBOHBL010000074.1:0-1984 GCA_050698295.1 Rubrobacteraceae bacterium
GGCCCGAGTTCCTCCTCCTTCGCGGTCAGCTTGGATCCCAGTTCCGCTCTCGTCTTCCCGACGTGGTCCGCATAAAGTTCGCGGATCTCCGAAGCCGCCTCGATGGCGCTTTCGTCCCTCTCCGAGAGGCTGTGCGGGATCACACGTCCGCGAGAGAGGCGCGCCATGACGTGTTCGGATCGGAGCATCTAAGCGAAGGCTTCCCGTCTCCGCCGCGAAGTGAACTCCTCGCCGGTGTCCGAGGTTACGAGCTCGTAAAGTATCGCTTGCTTGTCCTCTTTCGGACGGAGGATGCGCCCGAGGCGCTGGATATATTCCCTTCTCGATGCGCTGCCGGCGAGGATGATGGCGACCCCGGCGTCGGGAACGTCCACGCCCTCGTTCAGAACGTCGGAGGCGATGATGGCCCGGTAGCGGCCTGCGCGAAATCTATCGAGAATTTCCTTCCGCTCCTTCGCGGGCGTCTCGAAGGTGATGCCGGGGATCAGGAACCGCTTCGAGAGCGAATACACCTCCTCGACGCTCTTGGTGAACACGATGCACCGGTCGTCCCAGTGCTGCTTGAGGAGACGTTCGAGGGTGACGCCCTTTCGCATGGCTCCGGCCTGTATCTCCCGCCGGCGCCTCGCCGCCAGAAGCGCTTCCCGCCCGCCCGAGTGGCTCGTCGAGGCGACCATGATGAACCTCTGCCAGTCCTCCGGCGAGCGTATCGAGAGGCGGTGCTTGGCGAGGAAGTCCCGGTACACCGCGTCGGCCTGGGTGTATTCGTGGCGTTCGTGCGCCGTCAATTTCACCGGTATCCGCACGACCTCGAACGGGGCGAGGAACTTCCCCGCCAGGTCTTCGGGAGACTTCCGGTAGACGATGGAGCCGGCGAGTTCCGGTAATAACTCGTGTCCGCCGTCCGGTCGTTCCGGGGTCGCCGTCAAACCCAGAGAGTACGGGGCGAGGAGCATCTTCGGGATTATGGCGTTCTTCGGAGCTGGGAGGTGGTGGACCTCGTCGTAGATGACGAAGGCGAAGCGGTCGCCGTATCGTTCGGCGTGGATGTAGGCTGAATCGTAGGTCGTCACCGTGATAGGGCAGATCTCATGGTACCCGCCGCCTAGCAGCCCTACGGAGCCTCCGAAGGCGTCCGAAAGCACGCCGTACCACTGCTTCAAAAGCGCGAGGGTGGGCACGACTATGAGCGCGCTCCGCCCGACCTTCTCCAGAGCGTTCACGGCCACCGCCGTTTTACCGGCTCCCGTCGGAAGCACGATCACACCTCGAAGTTCCGCCTCTCGCCACGCCGCGAGGGCTTCCTTCTGGTACGGACGCGGCTCCATCGCCAGCCGCGATTCGAGGGTGAGCTTCTCGAACTTCGAGGCATGGTCTTTGTGAGGCGCATCCAGTTCGCGCAGACGGAGCATCGTCTCTCGATACGCGTTCGCCGGGGCGCGCCACTGGCGGGTCCTTGCGTCGAAGATGAAAGGAGCCGGCAGGTTCCGGGCTTCGGCGCCGGACGCGAGCAAAGTGCCGGACTCGTAGAAAAGCTCGACCATTATCTTCAAAGCATACCCGAGACTTTGGTCTCCCTCAGCGGTAGACTGGCGAAGTTGGCTGTTTTTGGAGGGAATGTTTTGCACCGTGCTGAAAACAGAGGCAAATGCTCGGTTCGGGGCTTTTTTTGTTTCTTTATATGCTCGCTCTTTCTCCTCGCGCTCGCGGCTTGCGGTGGAGCTTCCAGCGAAGGAGGTTCCGGCGGGGGAGGTTCCGAAAGGGAGGCTCCTCCGCGTGAGGGGAGCTCCGGGACGACCGAAGTGACCGGGGCTGAGGGGGGTGGAGGTTCGGGGATGAGTTTGCGGGAGATGGTGGGGCAGATGTTCGTGATCTCGGCGCAGGGGACGGAGTCGGATTACTACATGAACAAGATGATCGAGGATCGGAACATCGGTGGCGTCCTCCTCTTCGGCTACAACATGGAGAGCGAGGAGCAGGTGAG
>JBOHBL010000075.1:0-5081 GCA_050698295.1 Rubrobacteraceae bacterium
TCCCCGAAAAATACGTAATTTGAGTGATATGCGCCGCCTTTCGGACGTGCTATCTTGCCGGCTGGAGAGGCCGCCGGGGGAACGGGCAGTTTCCATGAAGCTCCGCCGGATCAGAGACGATCCCAGAGGCGAAAGACGCGGAGGCGCCTGGCATGACGAACAGCGAAGAAAAGAGCCGCTACGACGAGGAAGAGGAACGTTTCTTCACGCTCGCGCTCGACATGCTCTTTATCGCCTCTCGACGGGCGCTTCGCGCGCGTGAGCCCCGCCTTCGAGGAGACGCTCGGATGCACGGTCGAGGAGCTGCTCTCGAAACCGTTTATCGACTTCGTGCATCCCGACGACCGCGAGGCCACGCTCGTCGAGCTGGCCCGGCGCCGGCGAGAAGACCACCCGCTTCGAGAACCGCTACGTCAGAAAGGACGGTTCTCGCGTCTGGCTCGCCTGGAGGGCGGTTCCGGTTCTGGAGGAGGGTCTCGCCTACGCCACCGCTCGCGACGTGACCGCTCGCAAAGAGGCGGAGGAGACGCTCAAAGAGAACGAGGAGCGGTTTCGCGCGCTGGCGGACAACATCTCGCAGCTCGCGTGGATGGCCGACGAGAACGGTTGGATCTTCTGGTACAACAAGCGGTGGTTCGATTACACCCGCACGACCCTTGAGGAAATGCGGGGCTGGGGGTGGAAGAAAGTCCACCATCCCGATCACAGAAACTACCGCTGGTTCCTCTCCCGCGCCACCCCGATCCGCGACGGGTCGGGGCGGGTCGTCCGCTGGTTCGGGACCAACACCGACGTCACCGAACACAAACTGGCCGAGGAACGAACCCGGTTCCTGAGCGACCTCAACCTCGCCCTCCAACCCCTCACCGACCCAGACGAGATCACGGCGACGACCGCCCGCATGCTAGGTGACCACCTCTTAGCTGACCGCTGCGCCTACGCCGAGGTAGAAGAGGACGAAGACCATTTCGCCATGTCGGGGTTCGGAGCGGAGGCGCTCAGGCTTATGCGTCAGAACGAGCCGTACGTGGTGGATTCCGAAGAGGACAAGCGGGTGGGGGAGGCGGACCTTGCGGCCTACCGGATGACCCGGATACGGGCTGTGGCGTGCGTGCCGTTGCACAAGGGGGGGAGGTTTGTGGCGGGGATGGCCGTCCACCAGAAGACGCCCCGGCGCTGGACTCCCGAAGAGGTGGAGATCATCGCGACGGTGGTGAGTCGTTGCTGGGAGTCTCTGGAGCGGGCGCGGACGGTGAGGAGACTGCGCGAGAGCGAGAAGCGTTACCGGACCCTCGCCGCCGCTTCGACCTCCATCGTCTGGACCATGGACCCCGACGGAGGTTTCGTAGAGGCGCAACCGTCGTGGGAAGAGTACACGGGGCAGGGCTGGGAAGAGCATCGCGGTTTCGGCCGGGTGCGGGCGATCCACCCCAACGACCGGGCACGGATCCAGGACGCCTGGGAAATGGCGCGAAGCACTCATGAGCTTTACGCCTCCGACGGGCGACTCTGGCACGCTCCGAGCGGAGCCTACCGGCACTTCATCGCCCGCTCGCTGCCGCTGCTCGACGGCGAAGGCGACCCTCGGGAGTGGGTCGGCATGATCGCCGACGTCGAGGACCTCAGACGGGCCGAGGCCGAGATGCGCCGCCTCAACCACAGGCTCGAAGTCCTGGAGAGGATAAAAAAAGACCCGAACCTCAAAACCATCCCGGTCGTCATGCTCACCTCCTCCCGCGAGGAGCAGGACCTGATCCGCAGCTACGACCTCGGCGTCAACGCCTACGTCGTCAAGCCGGTGGAGTTCGCCAGGTTCGTCGAGGCGGTGCGCGAGATCGGCCTTTTCTGGGCCGTCCTGAATCAACCGCCACCGGGAGTGGAGAGTCGAGAGTAATAGATCGCCACTCTTTCTCTAGTCGTCTCGTCCTCGCCGGAAACGCTCGATGCGTCCTCGAATCTCATGGATTATGTCGCTCACGGCGACGAGGTCCGTCGCGGTCAAGTGCGCGGATAGCTCTTTCAGGAGCGGCTCGAGAGAGGGTTCGTAAGTTTGGATCAGGGTCGCGATATCATTCTCATTAAGACCGACCCTCGCGAAGTTTCCCTGACGATGCAACGAGGGCAGCGTGTAGAGCTTCAGCAGCAAAAGACCTTCCACCGTGGCGCATCGGATGTCTCGTTCGGCGAAGCGCGCGGTCGTGGCATGCCTTTTTCTGGCTTCCTCGAAAAGAGGATTGCTCGTGAGGAGCACATCCACGCGGAGGCGCTCGAACTTCCCCCTGGCAAAGTCCGCGTCCCGATCTTCGACCGTGATCTCCGGCAGCTTTTCGAGATCGGAGCCAGCGAGGATCACATCTATGTCCTCCGTGTTTCGCCCCTCGACGTAACCGAGCATCGCGACTCCGCCGACGAGCAAATAATCTATCCTGCGCTCGTGGAGCAGTTCGAAGAGTCTTTCGACGGACCCCGGCAGCGAGTCGGCATTCAATATTTCTTCGTCCGAGTTCTTGAAGTTGAACGCGACGGCATTCCGAATGACCTCGCCTATGTTCGGCGCCTTCGTCGGCCTCATACGACAACTCTACCAGACATGCAAAGCGCGAAGGCTAAACACCTCCAAACTGAGCCCCATGGGTGCGAATCTCCCCGCGATGCTTCCCTGGGGCGTGGGCATCCAGCCCGCGATACACACGCCTTATCTAATGCGGGCAGGATGCCCGCACTCCCGGGAAAAAGACTCTTCTCTCAAGTCCAGCTTGGAGATGCTTAGCGACGCAATCAGCATTAAAACCTGTAACCTGACGCCTTTCAAAGCCACATCCCACGACTGCGGGCGACCTCCAATGCCTTCTCCATCGCCCGCGCCTTGTTGCGACTCTCTTCGTATTCGAGCTTTGGCACCGAGTCCGCGACGACGCCTCCTCCGGCCTGGAAGAAGACGTTGCCGTCCTTTACGAGCGCGGTTCGGAGTGTGATGCACGTGTCGAGGCGCCCGTCCACGCCGTAATATCCCATCGCGCCCGCGTACGGTCCTCTCCGAGTGGGTTCGAGTTCGTCGATGATCTCCATCGCCCGGACCTTCGGCGCGCCGGAGACGGTGCCGGCGGGGAAAGCGGCGGCGAGAGCGTCGAGGGCGGTGAGGTCTTCGCGCAGGTTCCCCTCCACCGTCGAGACGATGTGCATGACGTGCGAATAACGCTCTATCTCCATGAAGTTCTCGAGTTCCACTGAGCCGACCTCGCTCACCCTCCCGAGGTCGTTGCGTCCGAGGTCCACGAGCATGACGTGCTCGGCGCGCTCTTTTTCGTCGGCGAGAAGCTCTTCGGCGAGCGCGAAGTCTTCTTCGGGCGTCGTCCCTCGATGCCGTGTTCCGGCGATGGGGCGGGTCATGACGCGCCGTCCTTCCACCCGGACGAGCGGCTCCGGCGAGGCTCCGACGAGCGAGAAATCTCCGAGCTTGAGATAGGTCATGTACGGAGACGGGTTGACGGTGCGAAGTCCGCGATAGAGGAGGAGGGGATCGAGGTCTCCAACCTCTGCCGAGAAGCGTTGCGAAGGCACGATCTGAAATGCGTCCCCCGCCCGGATGTACTCTTTCGCCATCTCCACCGACTCCTCATACCGCTCCCGAGAAAGGTTCGAGGAAACGTCGAGAGGACCGCCTCTGCCGTCGGGGAGGAGGCGCGACGACAGGGGAGACGCGAGCCGCTCGGAGACGCGCCGAATATCATCGGCGGCGCGTCGGTACGCGGCTGAAAATCCCTCGCCCTCCACGCCACGCAGGCTGGAAGAGTCGATAAGCGAAACCGCCAGCACCTTGTGGCGGAGATGATCAAAGACCACGAGCGTGTCGGTGATGACGAAGCGGGCTTCGGGAACGTCGAGGTCGTCCGGCGGGGCGTCGGGGAGACGCTCCAGATACCGCGCCGAATCATAGGAAAAATATCCGACCGCGCCTCCGACGAAGGCGGGGAGGTTCGGGAGCGGGGCGACGGTCTTTCTGCCCACTATCTCGGCCAGCCCCCGGAACGGGTCGCGAGCGGGCGCCTCCCGAACCCCGTCCGCGTCCACCACGGTGTAGACGCCGTTTCTGTACGAGAGCGTCCGCTTCGGATCGAAGCCGAGAAAGGAGTAGCGTCCGAAGCGTTCGGCGGCTTCGGCGCTTTCGAGGAGGAAGACGTTGTCCTCGTTCGCGAACTTGAGGACGGCGGAGATGGGGGTTTCCAGGTCGCCTATGAACTCCGCGTACAACGGCACGACGTCGTGGCTCCGCGCGAGGACGCGCGCCTCGGGGAGCGACGGCGTGAGGTTCGTTTTATCCGTGGCGGTCACTGAGCACCTTCGCGACTTCTTCGACGCCGACGCCTCTCTCTTCGAGGAGAACGAGGAGATGGTAGACGAGGTCCGCCGTCTCCTCGGCGATGCGCTCGTCCTTCAGGGACGCGACGACGACTTCGACGGCTTCCTCCCCCACTTTCTGCGCCAGACGCCCGGTTCCCTGGTTGAAGAGCGAGGCCGTGTACGACCCTTCGGGCATCTCCCGGTGGCGTTCGGCGACGATCCCCGCGAGCTTCTCGACCATCGCTCCGAAACCGGGATGGTCCTCGCTTCCGGCAACGCCGACTCCTTCTCCGGCGAGCGTCGTGAAAAAGCACGTTCTCTCACCGGTGTGGCACGCCGGCCCCCTTTGATCCACGCGGTAGAGGACGGCGTCCCCGTCGCAATCCAGCCGGACTTCGACCACTCTTTGCGTGTTCCCGCTCGTGGCTCCCTTGCGCCAGAGTTCTCCTCTGGAGCGAGAATAGTAGTGGCCTTCGCCGGACTCCAGAGTTTTCTCGACGGCTTCTCTGTTCGCGTAGGCGAGCATCAGGACCGCGCCGTCTTCCCTGTCCTGCGCCACGACCGGGACGAGGCCGTTCTCGTCGAACTCTATGCGATCCGTCGCGCTCATCTCACCGGCGCCCCCGCTTTCGCCATGTGTTCCTTGACCTCCCGAACCGTGTACTCGCCGAAGTGAAAGATGCTCGCCGCCAGAACCGCGCTCGCCCCCGCCTCGACCGCCGCGACCATGTGATCCGGAT
>JBOHBL010000076.1:0-1457 GCA_050698295.1 Rubrobacteraceae bacterium
GGCGAAGATAGTGCGCCATGGCCTTCGCCTCGAGCACACGATACTCACCGACCTTGCCCTTTCCCGCCGCCAACTCGAAGGGAAGCACATGGACGGTAGGTGAGTCGACGCAGGGCCCGTTACCCCCACCCTTCCCCGGGACGAGCCCTTGGTTCAGGACCTCGCCCGTCTCAGGGCGAAAAATTGCCTTTCCGCTTTCCGCTTTGCCCAGGAGACGGTCGAACCGCTCGTTGAACCACCCGATCAACGAAGGTCGGCTGCGGAAATTCGCCGACAGCGTGACTTCGAGGTGAGGTCGGCTTGCGACCAGACTCCGGACGCGGTCATACATCCCGATATCGGCTCGGCGGAAGCGGTAGATCGATTGCTTCGGATCACCGACCAGCGTGAGCTTCCCATCGCTGAGTTCCACATCCTGCAAGCGATCGGCCTGCGCTTTCCTCTCGCAAAGGAAAACGATGATCTCAGCCTGCAGTGGGTCGGTGTCTTGAAACTCATCGACGAAGATATGGTCGAAGAGCCCCTGGTACTCGCCCCTCACTGCCTTGTCGCGCGCCAGCAAGTCCTTGAACTCGAGAAGCAGGTCGACCTGATCGACGGCGTGGTGGCGACCCTTCACCTTTCCGTAGAGCGCCGTCACTACCGGGAAAAGCCGGACGAGCCGTTTGGTCATCCAGCGATGGAGCGGCGCGACGGGATCATCCCACAACGCGTCGCCGCGGTCCTTACCTTCGGTGAAGGTCTTCCAGACCGCCCACGCGTCCTTCTCGCCTTCGAAATGGGCGCCCTTCTTGTAGTCCGGCGGCTTCACCCGCCCTGCCAGGACCTCGCGGTAGATAGCGATCGGGTCATCCGACCTCGAGAGCCCTTCGACGAGACGTGCTGTTCGGTGCAGCCACTCCGCGCCTCGCGACGTGCCCTTCATGCTAGTGACGAGTGCAACCAGCTCCATGGCGTAACCCCGGAATTCAGCAAAATCGAACTCCTCGGGCACGGGATCCGCGGGCGGAACGTCGCGTCTCGTAACGAAGCCCTCGACCAGCGCGTCGAGACCACCGAGCCTCCCCCATTCCAGCTCGAGGGAGTCCACGCGGACTCCAGCCGAGATCGCATCGCGGATCGTCTGTTCGGCCTCGGCCGCGCGAGCTGCGGCCTCCGTAGCCTCGAGCTCCGCCTTCAACGTCCCCGTCTGCGACGCATGAAGAAGAACCGTGAAGGTCTCGAGAATAAGCGCTCCTGTATCCTCATAAATCTCGTACGCGGGACTTAGCCGTGCTTCTCTAGGTCGCTGCCGGAGCAGGCGGTCGGCGAAGCTGTGGATCGTGCCGATGGAGGCCGTGTCGACACCGGCCAGCGCCTCGTGGAGGAGCTTTCGCCTCTTCTCGTCGATCGCGGGCTCGGATAGCGCACGCAGCACCTTCTCTCGGATGCGGAGCCGGAGCTCCCCCGCGGCACGC
>JBOHBL010000077.1:0-2019 GCA_050698295.1 Rubrobacteraceae bacterium
ATCTCGTAGCCGACCTTGGTCTTGGCGTGGTCGATCCAGGCGTCGGCGACGTGGGGCTTGACCTCGGTGTCGAAGTAGGTGGTGATCGTTTCCTCGCGTGTGGTCTCGACAGGCTCGACCACCGGGGGTGCGGTGTAGGTGAAGGGGATATTTTCGGTGTCGCGCTTCTTGGTGTCGGGCTTGGGGTTGCCTTTGCGGTCGCGGACGACCTCGCTGGACTCGTCCAGCAGGGGGCGCTCGACGGTGATGGTCCAGTAGCCGAAGTCCTCGTTGCGGAGGACCTTGGAGTGGTCGGGGTCGGCGTCCTCGAAGTCCCAATAGAGCTTCAGGATCTCGGCGCGGTTGGCGTCGCTGATCTCGCGGCCCTTGGCGCCGAGGTTCTTGCGCATCTTGGTCCAGAAGGACGAGCCGTCGATGAGTTGGACCTTGCCCCGGCGTGCGGGGGCCTTGGTGTTGTCAAGAATCCAGATGTAGGTCGCGATGCCGGTGTTGAAGAACATGTTGGTCGGCAGGGCGACGATGGCCTCGACCAGGTCGTTCTCCAGGAGCCAGCGGCGGATCTCGGAGGGGCCGGAACCGGCGGCGCCGTTGAAGAGCGGAGAGCCGTTCATGACGATGCCGACACGGCCGCCACCGTTCTCGGGCTCACGCATCCGGTGGGCGAGGTGGAGCAGGAACAGCATCTGGCCATCGGAGGTGGCCGGCAGACCGGGGGCGAAGCGGCCGTACGGACCGGCCTGGTCACGCTCGTCCTTGACCGCCTTGGCGTACTGCTTCCAATCGACCCCGTAGGGCGGATTCGACATCGAGAAGTCGAACTTCTTATCCGGGAACGCCGGCTCGGTCAGCGTGTTGCCGAAGGCGATGTTGGTCGCGTCGTGACCCTTCGCGAGGAGATCCGACTTGCAGATGGCGTACGACTGGGGGTTGTACTCCTGGCCGTAGAGCGTCAGCTTGGCGTCGGGGTTCTGCTCCAGCAGGTGTTCCTCGGCCAGAGACAGCATGCCGCCGGTGCCGGCTGTGGGGTCGTAGAGCGTCCGGATGATGCCTTCCTCGGTGAGGTCGGAATCCTTCTCGGCGAAGAGCAGGTCGACCAGGAGGCGGATCGCGTCGCGCGGGGTGTAGTGGTCACCGGAGGTCTCGTTGGCGGCCTCGTTGAACTTGCGGATGATGTATTCGAAGGCATCACCCATGTCGGAGTTGGAGACCACGTCCGGGTGGAGGTCGACGGCCTTGAACGACGAGACCACCTCGCGCAGGAGCCCAGCCTTCTCGAGGGCCAGGATCTCCTTCTTGAAGTCGAAGTACTCGAACACGTCGACGTCGGGCGAGAACCGGTCGATGTAGTCGGTCAGGTTGTCCGCCAAACCGTCGGCGTCTGCGAGCAGGTTGGCGAAAGAGAAGTTCGAGGTGTTGTAGAACGTCCGCCCGGTCGCCTTCTTGACCTCGATCTTGAGCCGGTTCGGGTTGTCGAACTTCGCGGCGAGCTCGCGCACGGTCTCCCGGTCGGGCTCGAGGATGCAGTCGAGCCGCCTCAGGATGGTCAGCGGCAGGACCACGCTGCCGTACTGGTTGGGCCGGTAGGGGCCGCGGAGCTGGTCCGCGATGGACCAGATGAAACTGCCGAGCTTGCTCACTGCGGGGAAGACTCCTTGCTGGATCTGAATGCACCCATCCTCGCGCAACGACGCTAAGCGCGGGCGCGAAGGGGCAACTCGGCGAGTCTCCCGAAGCGGGCATCAGCCGAAGCGTGAGTGCAGGGCCTACGTCACCGATCTGGATGATGCATGATTGCGGCGTCAATCGGGCGGAACGCACCCCAGGCGACCGGCGCATCGCGGGCACTGCTGCCGCCAACCCCAATATTGAGGACGCAAAGCGAAGTCCTGTAGCCCCCTGGGACAGCGCCGGGGGATCCTCCTCTCAGACCTCGCCGAGCGGCCCACGGCCGCACACATGCTCCTCGGTTTCCAAGAGGTCCCACGATTCACCCGAGACCGGCTCAGGTGGACTGCGATG
>JBOHBL010000078.1:0-5168 GCA_050698295.1 Rubrobacteraceae bacterium
CGCTCCCCGTCGAGCCTCCCGGCCTCGCGCTCGATCGCCTCCTCGAAGGACAGCGGCTCGGTGCCGCGGCTCTCCTCGTGATGGTAGTGCGAGTACGCCCGGTCCACCGGGTTCCTCAAAAGCGCGATCAATTTTGCCCCCGGAACCATTCGCCTGACCCGTTTCGGAGCCAGCGGGTGGAAAAGGTAATACGGGGTCGCCTCCCCGGTCATGAACTCCGAGCCGCGCTCCCGCTTCGCCCGACGTTTGCGCGCCGAGATCGGGAAGTGGGCGCGGTAGCGCAGCGTGCCCAGCCTGCTCGTCCTGTCGAAGAAATGGACCTCTTTCCTGAAGGCCGGTTCTACATCGGGATGCTCGACGAGGTAGTTGTACAAAGACGAAGTCCCGCACTTCTTCCCGCCGATGATTATGAAGTCCGGCAGCAGGCGAAAGGGACTCGTTATCCCCCGGTACACCCTGGAAGCCAGATTCTCCGCCATCGCCCCATCCTTGACCATGTTCGCTTTCGGCGGCAAGTATACTAAACGCGTTTGCGTCCGATTGAAGGGTGGTTTGGGAATGTCTATCATCGGGTTTCATGGTTTATAGACGGCGGTCTTTTCGTTGAGTTCGCCTCCCAAAGAGGAGCAGTACGGCGCCCACGTCGGTCGCGTTGCGCGGGGGGCGGGGATCAGCTTTTTCGGGCAGGGAGTGAGCCGGACGCTGGGCTACGCCACCCAGATCGCGCTGGCCCGGATGTATGGGCCGGCCAGTTTGGGACTGTACGTCCTCGGGACTGCGGCCATCGAGATCTCCAACATCCTCGCCCAGTTCGGGATGGACAACGGCGTGGTGCGCCACGTGGCCCGCTACCGGAACGAGGGCGACGTGGCCCGGATGCGAGGCATGATCCTGCTCGCCTTCTGGGCCTCCCTCGCCCTCAGCGTGGCCCTCGGAGCCTTGATCTTCTTCTGCGCGGGTTTCCTCTCCGACGCGGTTTTCGACAAGCCTTTTCTGGAACCTCTGCTCCAGGCCTTCTCGGCCTCCCTCCCCTTCCTGACGATAATGAGCATGGCGCTGTGGGCCATACAGGGTTTCCAGACCGTGAAGTACCCGACATACGTGCGCCAGATCTTCCAGCCCGTAGCCAACCTGACGCTCATAGTCGTGTTCTACCTCCTCGGGGCGCAGATACTCGGGGCGGTGGCCGCCTACGTCGCCTCGATGGCCCTCGGGGCCGTCCTCGCCATCTTTTGCCTCAAGCGCGTGTTCCCCGAAGTGTTCGACCGCCGGACCCCCACCAAATACGAAGCCGGGGCGTTGTTCAGCGCCTCGGGGCCGATGATCGTGGCAAACGTCACCCAGTATTTGTACGCCTGGATCGCGGTCGCCATCCTCGGGGTGTTCGCCTCCGCCGAGGCCGTGGGGATCTACCACGCCGCCAACCGCACCGCCGGTCTCTCCTCCGTCGTGCTTTTCGCGTTCGCGGGGATCTTCGGCCCGATGGCCTCAAGCCTCCACGGCAGCGGCTCCCTGGAGCACCTCGGCTCCCTCTACAAGGACGTCTCCCGCTGGACCTTCACCGCCAGCCTGGCTATCTTCCTGCTCACGGCTTTCCTGGCAACCGACATCATGGCCGTCTTCGGAGAGGAGTTCGTCGCCGGATGGCCCGCGATGCTCCTGATCGCCTGCGCCCAACTGTTCAGCTCCTCGGTGGGCCTCACCGGACGAATCCTCGCCATGACCGGCCACCAGAAGATAGTCATGCTGGCAACGGTGGGCGCGACCGTCGTCGCTGTCGGCGCGAGCTTCGCCCTGGTGCCGTTCTTCGGCCTGATAGGCGCCGCCATAGCCACGGCGATAGCGATAGTCTTCTCGAACCTCGCGACGCTGTTTTCGGTCAACAGACTGCTCGGCTTCTGGCCCTACGACCGCCTGTACGTGAAGTCCGTCATCGCCGGCGCCCTCGCCGGCACCGCGGCCTACCTCTGCAAACTGGCGCTCCCCCTCCCGCCGGGCATCCCCACGCTACTCGTCCTCGCTCCCCTCTTCATGCTCGCGTTCGCGGGGATACTCCTCGCCCTCGGCATCAGCCCAAGCGACCGGCAGTTCCTGGGCGCTTTCTGGACGGCGGCGCGCCGCGCGACCCGGCGCGGGGACCGGAACACGCCGCCGGAGTAGTCAATAGTATGCGTCTTGCCGTATCATGGAGGCATGGAGCGGAAAGGCGAGTTCTTCGAAGATGTGATATCCACCCTGGAGCGGGCGGGCCACCGAACATGCGTGCTGCGCGGATACCGCGACTACCCGGAGCGCATCGGCCCGGACATAGACGTCATCTCCGAAGACCCGGCGCGAATTCCCCGCGACCTGTCGAGCATAGCCACCGTCGTGCAAATATTCGAGCACGAGACGACCTTCTTCTACCTGTGCCGCTTCGACGGGGGCAAACCCGTCTTCATAAACCTGGATGCCTCGAAGAACTACGGCTACCGTGGGCGAACATTCTTCCGGGACGAGGATTTCCTCGATACTCGCAGAAAGTTCAAATCCTTCCATATTCCTTCCGCCGACATGGAGTTCGCTTCGTACCTGCTTCGGAAAGTGACGCAAGGCGAGCTTGGCGAGGAGCAGGGACGGCGGCTCAGCGGGTTGTACCGGGAGAACCCCGAGGGCTCCGTGCGGCGGCTGGCGCGCTTCTTCTCCGGGGTCGAGGTCGAGTTGATCTCGGATGCTGCGGATAGCGGCGAGTGGGAGCCGGTGCGACAACGACTGACTCCCCTGCGCCGGACCTTGCTCGCCAACCTCGACCGGGAGCAGCCGCTCGGGGCGTTGCGGCATTGGACCGGGGTCCTTCGGAGGCGCGTCGGGCGCGTTATACGTCCTCCGGGGCTTATGGTCGCCTTCCTCGGGACGGACGGAGCCGGGAAGAGCACGATCATGGCCCGCGTCGAAGAGGACCTCGGCGACGCCTTCTGGACGAAGAGGCAGTACCACAAGCGGCCCCTCTCCACGCCCTTCCGGTGGTTGAGGCAATATGGCCTTCGTCCCCCCGGCGAAGCGAAGTGGGAGAAGGAGAGCGGTACCGAGGCAAGCGGCTTCACCCCCCACGCCCTTCCGTCCCGAGGAATGGCGTACTCCCTGGCGAAGCTCGGCTTCTGGTGGGCGGACTTCGTGTTTCTGGGGTATCTGGCGGAGTTCCTCCCGAAGTTGACGAGTCCGAGCTTGCTCATGTTCGACCGCTATTATCAGGATCTCCTCGTGGACCCCAGACGTTACCATTACGGAGGGTCCATGAGGTTGGCCCGGCTGGTCGGGAGGCTCGTCCCTCAGCCTCACCTCATCATCTTCCTCGATGCTCCGCCGGAGGTCCTCCTCTCCCGCAAGCAGGAGCTGCCCATCGAGGAAGTGACCCGGCAACGGGAAGCCTATCTGGAGTTGGTGAAGGCTCTGCCTAACGGTCACGTCGTTGACACCTCCAGGCCGCTGGACGAAGCCGCCGCCGAAGCCGAGCGGGTCATCCTCGATCATATGGCAAGACGCGCCGCCGGGAGGATAAAATCGTCGGGTCGGATGAACGGGGAAACCTCAAGTTGATCGCGCTTTGTGCCGATAAGGATTCGAAGACGATCCGCGACGGGGCATTCGTAGACGGGAGCGTTTTGCGGGTGGAGGATTTCGTGTCCGGGCTTTCGAGCCACCATAGAGGATGGAGAACACGCGCATGACGATGCCCAATTTCCTGATCATCGGCGCGGCGAAGTGCGGGACGACCGCGCTCTACCATTACCTCGATCAGCACCCCGAAATCTACATGAGCCCCGAAAAGGAGCCGAGGTTCTTCGCCCTCGAAGGCGAAATACCGGACTTCCGCGGCCCGGCCGACGACCGGGGGATAAACCGCTGCCGCTTCACGAACATCACCGCATACCGGGAACTCTTCCGGGGCGTCTCCGGCGAGAAGGCGGCCGGCGAGGCGTCCACCCTGTACCTGTACAGTCCGAAAGCCCCAGAGCGGATAAGCCATCACGTGCCGGACGCGAAGCTCATCGCCGTCCTGCGAAACCCGGTGGACAGGGCGTATTCGGCCTTCCTGTTCATGCTGCGCGACAGCCGCGAGCCGCTCTCCGACTTTGGTCGGGCGCTCGCCGAGGAAGAGCGGCGAATAGCCGAAAACTGGGGGCCGGAGTACCACTACAGACGGAGAGGCTTCTACCATTCGCAGCTAAAACGCTACTACGAGAGGTTCGGCGGGGATCAAATAAAAGTCTACCTCTACGACGAATTGAATTCGGACCCTGCCGGAGTAGTGCGGGACATCTTTCGGTTCCTCGGCGTGGACGACGCGTTCGAGCCGGACATGTCTTCCAGGCACAACGTATCGGGCGTCCCGCAAAGCAGGGTTTTGCAATCCCTGTACCTGTCGCTCCGGAAGTCGAGTCCGGCGAAGAGCGCGCTGAAGGCTTTGATCCCCGAGAAGCCTCGACGCAAGATGTACAGGCGCGTCCTCAGTGGCGTACAGAAGCGCAACCTCGGCAAAGCGCCCCCGCTCTCGCCCGAAACGCGGGAAGAGCTGATCGAGGCGTACCGGGAAGACATCATCAAGACCCAGGACCTCATAGGGAAGGACCTGTCGGGATGGCTGAAGTGAGAGTTTATCTCCTCGACTCGACCGGGAGCGTCCGGTAGCCATGCGCTTTCAAAAACCGCTCTCGGCTCAGGTTCTTCTCCTGGTTTCGTTTCTGGGAGCCTTCGGGTTCTTGAGATACTTCCCGGAATTTCAGATCCTGCTCATCTCGGAGGTCTGCGTCGTCGCGCTTCTCTTCGGACTCTCCCTCGCGACGAGGCTGGATTCGAAGTGGGTCTTGTACGTGTTCGTCCCCACGGTGGCTCTGGGAATCTTCGTGGTGTTTTACGCTTACGTCTTCACGCTCAGGGCGGGCAGCCCCTTGCTCCCCAGCGTGCTCGCCCAGCGGCATTACGTCTTCTTCCTGCTCGGGCCGGTGATCTACATGCTCTACCTGCGGGGCTGGACCCTGACGGACTTCCAGCGGCCCTTTATCGCGGCGGCGGCCATGACCGTCGGGGCCTTCATCCTCTACGACCTGGTGGCGGCCCCCCGTTCCATACTCCTTTCCGGCCGCTTCTTCGACCCGAGGCTGGAGGCTATCTACGGCGCGGATCACGCC
>JBOHBL010000079.1:0-7656 GCA_050698295.1 Rubrobacteraceae bacterium
CGCGAAGTGGCAAGGTTTTTCCGGGCCATCCGGCGCTCCTTTGGTCGGGATCACGGATGGCCTTTCCACCTCATCGATCCACGCAACACACATCTAGGAGCAGCGGGCGTCAGTCCTCATCATCATCATCGTCTTCGTCATCGTCGTCGTCATCGTTGTCATCATCTTCGGACTCGGAGGATTCGTTGGATGTCGTGCTGGATCCCGAGCTTCCGCAGCCGAGGCTGGCACAGGGGTCCATGTGGCGACCGAGCATGTCCACGTAGTCGGGGTTCGCGGCGTCTATGGAGTAGCCGGTCTCTTTGATGAGGTCCTGGACGTAGTCGGACTCCATATTGGGGTTTTCGCCGCGGACGAGGGCCGCCTGACCGGAGACGAACGGGGCCGCCATCGAGGTGCCGCTCCAGCTCGCGTACAGTCCGCCGGGATAGGTGCTGTAGATGTCCTCGCCCGGCGCGGAGAGGGCCATCCACTCCCCGAAGTTCGAGAACTCGGACTTCGTGTCATCAGCCGCATCGACGGAAGCGACCGACAGCAGGTCGTCGTCGGCGGCCGGGTAGTGGCCGGCGCTCGTATTCTCGTTGCCGCCGGAGGCGACCACCACGGCTTCGTAGCCCTGACCGTCGTCTTCGGAGACGTCTTCTATAACGTCTTCGAGGAAGTCTGATTCGTAGGCCGAGCCGAAGCTCATGTTTATAACGTCAGCGCCTTGCTCCGCAGCGTCGGTGGCCGCCTCGGCGATGACGAAGCTGTTGCCGCGCCCCTCGGAGTCGAGGACGCGCATCGGCATGATCTCCGCTTCGGGCGCGACGAGGTGGACGATCCCGGCGACGTGCGTCCCGTGGCCGACCATCTCATCCACGATCCCGTCGCCGTCGTTGTCTTTCCCGTCGCCCCTGTCTTCGGGGTTGGCGTTGTCGTTGACGTAGTTGTAACGCTCGTCGGTGAGGCTTTCGGCCAGTTCCGGATGGTCCTGATCGACGCCCGTATCCAGCACCGCCACCACGGTCCCGTTCCCCTCCGTCACCTCATGAGCGGTGGAGAGCCCGAGCGACTCGCCCACCTGATTGTTCCGGTACGGTGTCGGGTCGGAGGATGGGGCGGCATCTCCCCCACCGAAAGATCTCATTCTAGGGTTCCCTTCGGGGGCTTCGAAGATGTAGTCGAGTTCGGCGTAGAGGAGGCGTCGGTCGGTGTTCATCTGTTCTTCGGTGATTTCGGTGTTGGAACCAGCGGGGAGGCCGAGGAGGTAGATGCCTCTGCTTCCGAGGAGCTTGTCTTTGACCGTGGTTCCGTAGTCGCGGTTGATCTCTTCGATGGTCGCCCCGCCGCCGGTGAGAGGATCGGGGTTCAGCTTGACGACGAGTTGCCCATCCACGAAGTCGCCGCTCTTGTCGACTCCATTGTCGATATCATCGTCGGCGTAGCTCAGACCGGCGAAGACGAAGCTCAGTACAAGCCCCAGAAAGAGGGCTATCCCGATTCTCCTGGCCGCGTTCCTTCCGGTCAGATCTCCGCGATGTTCCACAACTACCTCCCGAATCCTTACAAAGACGCTCCTACGTATAAGAGCGATGCCGCTAGCCACCCGCTCTGATACATGCAGCCTATCCCGGTTCGCTTAGATTTGAATTAAAGGACGATTAGAATTTTTTAACGTTTGCCAACGAGGACGAACGGCGCCCAGTAATAAGGATGAGGATGACGTTCTTTGACCTCCAGTTGCGCGGCCCGCAGGGCCGCCGCCGGTTTTTCGCCACCACGCAGCTTCTCGTACCAGCTCGCCATCATCCCGGCGGTCGTCTCGTCCCGCACCAGCCACAGGCTGACCAGCAGCGTCGCGGCCCCGGCCCCGAGGAAGGCGCGGGTAAGTCCCAGTACTTCATCCCCACCCACCACCTGACCGCGCCCGGTCTCGCAGGCGCTAAGGGCGACCGTGGTGCCGGCGAGGTCCAGCCCGAGGACATCGGCGGCTTTCAGCCATCCGTCGTGGAGCTTGAGCGACGAGAACATCGGGTTGTCGGCGCGGAACATGCCGTGACACGCCAGGTGCAGCGCACCGCAGCCGGACGCCTTCGATTCCAGAGCATTCACTGTCGCCAGTTCGTCAACGAGAACATCCGCTTCGGGGAAGCATCGGGCGACCGTGTGGGCTTCCTGTATCGCGGCGGGGATCAAATCGTCCGCGACACCCATCGCCAACACGCTGTCAAGCTCTCGTGAACTCCTCTCCCGGCAGAGATCGTACACCCTCGCGCTGGGAGCGTACGAGACCTCGAAACGCTCGATGAGGTACCGCTCGCCATCGAAGAGAGCGTGGAACGGCGCCTGATGCAGCGGACCGTGCGGCACGACAACGAGTTCCGGCGATTCCTCTCCGATATATGCTTCCAGAGGTCTCACGAGCTGGTCGTACAGCGTCGAAAGTATCCGTCGCACTGACCGCTCCAGAAGATCCATGTGCTTTGCGGGCATCTCCATGCCCATTCCGAGACGGTCCCATTGAGTATCCAGCCTCCGCAGGAGTTCTCCAGCCTCGGCGACTTCACAAAGATCCCGGACAATCCGGATTCGGTCGTCCGAGCCGACGAACGCCAGGACCTCGTCGCCGACGACGTGATAAGCGAGCAAAGTCGTGCCGGGAGGCAGCCGGTCGAATCCGGTGTCGGGAGTCGGACTCCCGAACATGTCGGGAGCTTCGGTCGAAGCGGCGGACCTCAGTTGCAAGCGGCCGATCTCCCGCTCCAGCTCGACGGCCCGCTCCTGCAACTCATGCGTAGCAATACCGTCCCCGCCATCCCCAGTGGGCGCAAGCAGGCGATTGTATACGCCGTTGAGGTCCGCCTGCATGGGTTGGAACAGCTCTCTCAGTTCGGGGTCGATGGATCTCGCAAACTCTTTCCCGACGACGCCTGTGAGAAGATCGATCAGAGCGCGTGATTTGGCCCTTTCGGCGACAGCGAAGGCCCGCCGCGCGTCCCCTTCGCTGTCCCGGTCGAGGTGGAGTTGCAAGAGATCCTCATAGGCGGCGGTTTTGTCCCGCAAGAACGAGGCGCGCATCGTCTCCTGAATGACGGTGCCTCTCAGGCGCTCAATCTCGCCGACCGCTTCTTCGAGTAGCCTCTCCGCTTCCTCGTCGCGACCCTGAAGCCGCCGCAGACGACCAAGGCGCTCGTTCAGCCGGTATCTCAACTGCGGCAGCGCCAGGCGCTCGATCATCCGCTGCGCCTCGACTAGATGCGCCTCCGCCTCCGCAGTATTGGGAAGCAGCAAATCCGCCAACCGCAGGTGCGCGTAGAAACGCTGCACCGGCCAGTCCTCGCCGGAGACGAGTTCTAGTGCTTCCTCCACTTTTCTCCGGGCGTCCCTATCTTCCCCGCGCATCGAGAACAGCGCGGCCTGCTCCAACATCACCCCGGAGAGCATCGGCGCGTTGCCCGCCTCTCTGAACAAAGATGCCGCTTCTTCCAGTACGCGCTCCGCCTCTTCTACTTCCAGACGGACTGTCAGGACGGAGCCCATCCCCCATAGTGATCTGGCATGTTCGTAAGCCATGCCCGAATCTCGGAGCGCGTCTTCTGCCTGCCTGTACACCGCCAACGCCTCCGAGTACATGTTCAGCATTAGATAAGCGTCCGCTTCGTCCCTGAGCAAAATGTTCATGTCGGCCAGCGCCTCGATGGAGTCGAGCAGACGCCGTGCTTTCTCGTATGCTTCCAGGCTGCTCCTGTAATCACTGAGCCTTATGTAAGCTTCTCCGAGGTTGATCAAAGCTTTGGTTTGCAACGAAGTGAGACCGATTCCACCAAACAGCGATAAGGCTTCCTCGAAAGCCGCAAGAGCTTCCCTGGCGCGTCCGAGTTCCAGAAGTACGAGCCCCCGGTCATTTCTGATCCTTCCCGAGAACTCGGTCATTTCCAGCTTTTCGGAAAGCTCTTCCGCGGACTCGTACCTTTCGAGTGCTTCTTCGAAGCGACCCATATACTCGTAGCAACCGCCCAGGTTGTGATGCGCGAGAGCGGAGAGCAAGTCGGCCTGCTCCGGAAGCGGATTCACTTCCAAATATCCTTCGCCGTTCAGGGAACTCAAAACCGCCTGGCCCGCATCGAGGGCTTCCTGATAGCGCCCCAATTCCAGAAGCGCGGCCATTTTGCCGACGTTGGTGCGGAGGGCTTCGACGTTTTCGCCGAGAGCCAGATAACCGTCGTGCGCGGATTCGATGAGGAGAAGAGCTTTTTCGAACTCACCGTTTATGAAAGCGGTTTGGACACGGATGTAGTTTGCGCGAGGCGCGGCGACGGGGGCGTTCGCGGCTTCGACGAGGGTTTTGCAGAGCTCGGCGAGATCCTGGGCTTTGCCGGGGTCGCTGTCGAGGAGGGCGTCGGCGGTGTCGAGGAGGTGGTCGAGGCCGTTGGGGTCGAGGAGGTTTTTGGAGCGCAGGAACTCCTCTCGATCCTCGTCCGAGGAGAGGGCGAGAAGCCTATCCGCAAACTCCGCTCCGAGTTCGGCGCCATGGGGCATAGGCCCTTATTTTATAGCGGTCGGCTATCAGCCGTAAGATAAATGCTCTCAGGACAGGCCCGCGCCCCCAGCCCAGCTTTGCTACTGGCTAAGCTCGAAGGGCGGGATGAGGATCTCGTAACGCTCGGTGGTGAGGACCATTTCGTAGGTGCCTTCCTGGAGGTGTTCGAAGATGAATTCTCCGAGGTCGTCGGCGTAGGTGAGATCCGAGAAGCCGATGTCGCGGATGATCTGCACCCCGAAATCTCCCGGCTCTTCTTCGCCGTTCGGGAGTACCTGACCGAGTACGTCCAGCCCGCCTCCCCGCCGGGGCCGGACGCTGAAGGACACGTCGGCGAGCTCGGTGGAGTAGACGAAGTGGCGCTGCGCCTCGTTGGAGCCGACGGACCTCACGCCGAACGCGGGCTGCATCCCACCCTCGAAGGAGAGGCTCGCTATGAAACGCCTCAACAGACCGGGCTCGCGACGCTTTTCGGCGAAGGCGTCGAAGAGGTGTTCGAGACCCTCGTGGACCCGCGGGGGCGGCGAGTGGAGAACCACGTCCTCGCTGGTCTTGCTGAAAGCCCTTAGCCAGTCGGCTTCGGCGCGGGCCGCCTCGTCGGTCGCCACGTGTCTCGCGACGGCCTGTGCTCTCTCGGGAGGGAGTTTGCCTTCTATCCAGTCGAGGATCTCCTCGAATCCCGGCTTGTTCGCGTCAGACATTTCGACTCTCCGATGTTCTTGGTACGTGGCCTTTCTTTAATGATGCGACGAGCGCCCGGAAAAATACGCCCGGCATTATTTACCGTCCTCGAGGATCTTCTTGAGACGCGCCAGGCAACGCGCCCGCGTGGGACCGATGCTCCCCACCGGCATGTCCATCCTGTCGGAGATGTCGCCGTACGAGGGCTCCTCCTCGTCGAAGTAGAGGGCGACGAGGAGTTCCCGGCACCGTTCGTCGAGTTCGTCGAGTCCTCCGTTGAGCCACTCGGCGACCTCCCAACGCTCCAGCGAGCCGGAGGTGTTCTTGCCGAAGAGCGTGGCGGCGCTTTCGGCGAGATCGCTCTCGGCGAGGTCCTCGCTTCCTCTGGTGCCTTCGCGGCGGTTCTTCTCCATCAGGCGCCAGGAATGGCGGCGGGCGACGGTCGCCAGCCAGGCCCCCAGCCGGCTGTCGTCGCGCAGAGAGTCCATGCTCTTTATGAGGATGCTGAAGGTGAGCTGGGAGATGTCCGCCGCGTCCTCGCGGGAGAGTCCGTAGTTCAGCGGTATCGAGTACACCAGCCGCTCGTAACGCTTCAGCACCACCCTCCAGGCGCGCGCGTCGCCCTTGCGACAGGCCAGGATCAAAGCTCGATCAGATCCATACATAACCGCCTATGGTAAAGCATCTCCCGCACTCCGTTTCGATCCCGCGATCATCCAGGATTCATCTTGCTAAACTGGTCTATCCGAACACCTCATTTCCACGACCGGAAGGAGAAACGTGAAGGATTTGAAGAACCCCGTGGAAGTCGCCTTCGACGACCGTGAGCTCTTGAAAGAAGCCGAGTGCCGAACCGCCGTCTTCGACACGATAGAAGCCCTGGATAAAGGAAAGCTCCGCGTCGCGGAGAAGAAGGGCGACGGGTGGGAGTCGAACGCCTGGGTGATGAAGGCGATAAATCTGTATTTCGGCGTGGCGCGGATGGAGACGATTCATGCCGGGCCTTTCGAGTACCACGACAGGATCCCGACGAAGAAGAACCTGGCCGAAGCCGGAGTGCGCGTCGTGCCGCCGGGGACGGTTCGCTACGGCGCGTTTGTCGAGCCGGGCGTCGTGGTGATGCCGGGATACGTGAACATCGGGGCGCATGTCGGCTCCGGCACGATGGTCGATACGTGGGCGACCGTCGGGTCGGGGGCGCAAATAGGGAAGAACGTCCATCTCGCCGGGGGCGTCGGTATCGGAGGGGTGCTCGAACCACCGGGCGCGATGCCCGTCGTCATAGAGGACGGAGCGTTTGTCGGCTCGCGAGCCATCGTCGTAGAGGGCGTGCACGTGGAAGAAGGAGCCGTCCTCGGAGCGAACGTGGTGCTCACTTCTTCGACCCAGATCATCGACGTGACCGGAGACGAGGAGGTCGTCCACCGTGGCCGCGTCCCGGCTCGCTCGGTGGTCGTCGCGGGGACGAGGACGCGCGAGTTTCCCGCAGGCTCCTATCAGCTCCAGACCGCGCTCATCATCGGAGAGCGGCGCGAGTCCACGGATCAAAAAACCTCTCTCAACGAAGCCCTCCGCGAGTTCGGGGTGAGCGTGTGACGACGTGTGTGGTTGATCGCTTCGGCACCCTCTTCCGAGAGGCGAATGTTTGTAGAGACGTAGCATGCTACGTCTCTACGGGAAGGGCAGGGACCGGATGCCGGATTTTTCGGACGAATCCGACGTGAGGGAGAAGCTGGCCTCCGACCTCCTCTGGCTCCTCGAACGAAAAAGCGCCACCGGGGAAGAAAAAATCCTCTGCGACGATCTCGAAGCGAGGATCTCGAAACTCCCCGGTTGGAAGGTCGAGCGCGTCTCGAACAATCTGGCTATCCGTCGTGAAACCCCCGACCCGTCCCGGCCAAGAATCGTTTTCGCCGGACATCTCGACACCGTGCCGGAACCGGAGGGGGGACTTTTGGTGCGCGTCGAGGAAGATATCGTCTACGGTCGCGGCGCATCCGACATGAAGGCCGGGGACGCGGTGATGCTCTCTCTCCTCGAAGGCTTCGACTGGAACGGTTCGTGGGCGGAGCCGATCTTCGTTTTCTACGAGCGCGAGGAGGGGCCGCACCTCGAAAAC
This sequence comes from Rubrobacteraceae bacterium, assembly GCA_050698295.1. GTDB lineage: Bacteria > Actinomycetota > Rubrobacteria > Rubrobacterales > Rubrobacteraceae > JACCWD01. The sequence continues at coordinate 7,323 of JBOHBL010000079.1, forward strand.
GGGCTGGAGACGGTGTTCGAGAAGATGCCGCGGGTACTCGAAGCCGACCTCGCGCTCGTTCCGGAGCCGACGGGCGGCGCTCTGGAGGTCGGGTGCGTCGGGACGGCGCAGGTCGAAGTTGTTTTCAAAGGCAAAGCGTCGCACTCGGCTCGTCCCTGGCAGGGCGAGAACGCGATGACGAAGGCCGGGAGGTTCCTCGCGAAGCTCCACGGGCGTGAGGCCGAGGAAGTCGAAGTCGATGGTCTTCTTTTTTATGAAGTCGTCGTCCCGACCCTGGCGAGAAGCGGGAATGCCAAAAACGTCGTGCCGGATTCTTGCCGGATCAACGTCAACC
>JBOHBL010000080.1:0-6042 GCA_050698295.1 Rubrobacteraceae bacterium
TCCGTGATCTCCGCCACCTCCACGATCCGCGTCTGCGGGTCGCCCATCAGGGCCGGCGCTGCTTCCCGCGACGACCACACCTCGCGCCGAAGCCAGCCGAGAAAAGCTTCCGCCTCGCCAGGGCCGTCGAACCCGAGTTCGACGATGACGTAGTTGGGATCGTCGGTGGGTTGGAGGATCTGGTGGCGGCGCACGCCCGACTGCCGCCTCTTCTCAGAGAAGCGGTCGAAGGCCCCCTTCCAGATGTCGAAGTCGCGGATCGGGTGTTCGATCTGAAGGACGTGCATCCGGGTTTCTCCTTTCACTGGATTCCGCCTTGATTGTCTCCTCCCGGAAACCGGCCGCATACCCCAGAAAACTGGGGTTTTCGAGTTTGCTAATCTTGATGCAAAGTGGTCGTCTGTGTGAAAATACGGAACAGGATTACTGAAGCGACGTTCGGGTGAACTTGGGGTTCACAGGAAGGCGTGGGGAAATGGTAGCCGGCGCTGATCTCCGGGAACGGGGCTTCGCCGAGGCGAAGCGACTCTGCTACGCCGGGCTGGACGCGCCGACATTGCTGCGCGAGGTGGCCGGGCGCTTGAGGAGGGTGGCGCCGTTCGAGGCGTACTGCGCCATGTCCAACGACCCTCTGAGCGGGCTTATGACGCACATAGCTCACGACGGAGTTCTGGGTGAAAAAGAAGAGCGCACCTACCTCGAGCGCGTCTATTTCGAGGAGGATCTGGATCAGCAACGCAGGATGGTACAGAGTCGAATTCCGGTGGCGCTGCTCTCCGAAGCCACCGGTGGGAACCTCGAGCGCGCCCTTCGATACCGGGAGATAACCGGCTCGCTCGGGTTGGGAAACGAGATGTTCGGCGTCTCCACTTTGGGCCGGGAGCACTGGGGCACGATGTGCCTGATCCGGGAAAGAGGCCGCCCCGATTTCGACGCTCGCGAGGTGGAGCTGCTGCGCCGGATCACCCCGCACCTGGGCGCTGGGCTGAAGGCGGCGGTGCTATGCAAGCAGGCCGCCGCCGAACCTGAAGGGGAAAGCGTCCCCGGAGTACTCGTCCTCGACGACCGGGGACGGGTAGTGCGGCACACGGAGTCCGCCGAACGATGGCTGAGGGATCTCGGCGACCTCGGGCCCGGCTGGCTGGAGGGCGACGGCCTCCCGGCTCCGGTGTGGATGGTGGTCGGCGCGCTTCGAAAGGCGCTCGAGCCCGAGACGGATCGAGACCTCAACGGCGTGCCCCGCGTTCGTGTCCGGACACGTTCCGGCCGCTGGCTGACGTTTCACGGCGCGCGGGCGAAGTCGCAACCCGGTCGAGGGGGCGAGACTATGGTCATCGTCGAACCGTCGAGACCCCAGGAACTGGCGTGGCTCCGGGTGTCCGCATACGGGCTGAGCGAACGCGAACGGGCCGTCGTGGCCCTCGTCGCGCAGGGCGCCTCCACCAGGGAGATCGGTCGCGCCCTGTACATCTCCGAGTACACCGTTCAGGAGCATCTCTCGAACGTGTTCGACAAAGTCGGGGCGCGAGGCCGCCGCGCCCTCATAAAGCGACTCTTCTTCGACAACCTCCATCCCACGCTTTTCGGTTGACAGCTCGGCGGCTATTCCTCCCCGTCGAAGTAGCCGACCTCCGGCGAGGTTTTCAGAAACTTGCTGAAGGTCCGTTTGTCTTTCGGACCTCCTGGAGGGTAGTACCCCACGCAACCGTGGATAGGAGTCGAGTTGAAAGAAAGCGGGTTCCGCGGCACCCTTGCTGATGTTCAAAGTCAGCAGGAGGAGAAACCACGTGAACCCGCACGAGCAATTCTGTCACAACAAAGACTGTCGCGCTTACGCGCGCGAAGGTGAAGGGCACATCGTGATCCACAGCCGAAAAGAGCAACGCTACCAATGCAAAAGGCGCCGGCGCACCTTCAGCGCCACGAAGGGCACCGCCCTTTACCGGATGCACAAACCCAAAGAACTGCTACTCACGGTGGTGCGCTTTTGGCTCACGGCTGCCCTCTTCAGGCGGTCGTCGCGGCCTTCGGTCTCGATGAGCGAACGGTGGCGCGCTGGGAGCGAGAGGCCGGGATGCAATGCCGGCGGGTACACGAGCACGTGGTGGAGGCCGGGCGTGTGGAGTTGGGGCAAGTTCAGGCCGACGAACTGCGGGTGAGGGTAGTCGGAGGGGTTATGTGGTTGGCCGGAGCGCTTGCGGTCGAAAGCCGACTATGGCTAGGAGGGGTCGTGAGCGTGAGTCGGGATGGAGACCTGATCCGCGCGCTGCTTTCTCGGGTGCGCGGCTGTGGTTTGGTACGAGCGGTGCTTTTGTGTACCGACGGACTGGCCAGCTATCCCAAAGCGGCGATCCACCTCTTCAGAGAGCCTCTTCGCACCGGTAGGCCGGGGCGTCTCCCCGGCTCATCTTGCCGGAGGGAGTGATGATCGCCCAAGTCATCAAGAGATACGCCAAGCGCCGCCGGGTCATCGGTGTGATCCGGCGGGTAGTGATGGGAGCCGGCGAGGCCGTCACGGCGCGCCTTAGAGCGTCGCAAGGAGGCTCGCAAACCGCGGTGATCAACACCGCTTACATAGAGCGACTACAGGCCACCTTCCGCTCCCGGCTTGCCGGGCTGGCACGTCGCTCGCGCGCACCGGTGAGGCTAAAGGAGACGCTTGAGGCGGGGATGTGGCTGGTGGGCACTTGCTACAACTTCTGCTGGGAGCACAAAAGTATGCGCCGCGAGCGCGAGGGAAGCGACCCGCCCGGTGGGAAGTGGATGCAGAGCACTCCCGCCCAGGCGGCGGGGCTCGCGGATCACCGTTGGTCGGTCGAGGAGTTGTTGAGCTTCCGTGTGCCACCGGCCTCGGTGTATATGACGTCCCGGATCTTGTCGTGGGCGCAGGCGTAGGCGTCGGGACCGTCTCCGACCGGAGGCGTTGCGCCTCCGGCGACCTCGCGCAAAAGGCCGCTTGCCAAAGCCTCTTCGAGCGCCGAGAGGCCCGCCTCCTCGTCCATCCCGGCCACCCGGCGAAGGTCCTCGAAGTCGGAGTGGCGACCCAGGACGGCCGCGGCGGCGAGGAGCATCGAAGCATCGGTACTCAGCCGCGCCAGCCGGGCCAGTATCGCCTCTCGGACGCCGGGAGGGATCATTCCATCCGGGGCGGCGTACTCCACATCCACCGTCCATCCGCCCGCCTCGTGTCCGGGTACGAGCACGCCCCGCTCGACGAGGGCCGAAAGCGTCTCGGTCAAAAAGAAGGGCTGCCCGCCAGTCTCGCCGTGCAGCCACCCGCCGAAACGCTCCATGCGGGCGGTGTCTTCATCCTCCCGCTCGGGGGATGCGAGCGTCCGCACGAGGCGCACGGTGTCCTTTTCGGTGAGAGTGTCGAGCGTCACGCGCCTCATGGGAAGGTCGTGTGAGAAGCCTTCCCCTCCCCCGGTGAGCCGGAGCCTCGTCTGAGGCGTCTCGACCCGCGAGGCCATGAGGAGAAGCACGGGCGCACCTTCCTCGGACCACCTCCGCGAGGCGTATCGAAGGAGGTCGAGGGTGGCGGCGTCCGCCCACTGGAGATCGTCCACGAACAACACCACCGGCTTGCGAGCGGACAGCGCGGCCACGAGCGTGGCGACCGCCTCGAAGAGCCGGGCTTTGGCCGAAGTCTCGTCGCTCGCCTGGGGAGGCAGGTCCGGGTAGCGTTCCCGAAGCTCGGGCAAAAGCCTCGAAAGCTCCGTGAGCCACACGTCGTCGAGGAGGAGGTCGTCGGGCGCCCTTTCGCGGTCCATCCTCTCCCTCAATGCGCCGACCAAGGGCCCGTACGGCAATCCCCCTGTGGCCTCGAAGGCCGCGCCCCTGAGAACGTCAGCGTCCCCGGCGACGGCCCAGCGGAGGAACTCCTCGACGAGGCGCGTCTTGCCGATGCCGGCCTCGCCCGCGACGGCGACGGCCCGCGCCCCTCCCTCGCGGGCGGAGAGATACTCCGCGACGAGGACCCCGAACTCCTCCGAGCGCCCGACGAACGGCACATCGAATACACCCCGCGCGGATCCGGGCGCCCCCGATGTCCGCGACAAAGTGTGCCGAGAAGTGGAGCGCGGGGACACCTCGGCGCGGATGCGGGCGGCCAGCGCCTCCGTCTCGGGGGATGGCCCGGTCTCGAACACCTCTCCGAGCGTTTGGCGGCACGCCTCGAAGGCTCGCAGCGCGGCGGCCCCGTCGCCGGACGCGAAGCGCGCCTCCGTCAGTCTCATGTGGGCGGCTTCGCTCGCGGGGGCGTGATGCGTCCAGCGTTCGGCGGTGGCGACGGCCTCCTCCACCTCGCCGTCTTCCATCTCCAATTTGGAGAGCCGGTCGAACACCACCTCGGCGCGGCGTCGCCATCTCTCGCGCTCGAGTTCCGTCCAGTGCTCGAAATCCGGCGCGTCATCAAGGGAGAAGCCCTCCAGAAACTCGCCGCGATAGGCTTCCGCGGCGGCCCTCGATGCGGTGAGCGCGTCCCGGCGTTCCTCGTACGTCGCCGGGGGTCGGGCGGGGTGGGAGGCCGCCTCGATGATGTGAAGATCCATCTCCACGCCGGACGCGAAATTTAGCCCGACCGCCGAGTCGCGCCCCATGAGCAGGTGGGAAGTTCCTTCCTCCGCGCCTTCCCGGAGGGTCTTTCTCAGGGCGGAGAGAGCGTTTCGAAGGGCGGCCCGGCTGCGTTCCTCGTCGCTCTCGGGCCAGAAGAGCGCGGCGAGCTTTTCGCGAGGGTGAAGACCGCCTTCGGTCGCGAGATAAAGGAGCAGCGCGAGTTCCTTACGAGACCGGAACCGCAGGAGACGCCCCCCGCGGCTTATCTCCGGCGGGCCGAGCAACCTGAGTCTCAAGGGCTCCACATTACGCTCCCCGTTACGCCACCACGATACCGTGCCTGTAGCGAGGCGTAAAGACCGCCGGTCGGAGGCCGCGAACGGAAAGTTGGTGAAAGCAACGATGGAATCCGAAGGAGGTCGCCGGGATGCCCACAGCCGTCCTTGTCCTGCCCATTCTGCCGGACAGGGAGGAGGAGTGGCGACGCTTTGCCCAGGATCTGGAAGACCGCCTTGGCGAGTACGAGGGTTTCGCAAGGCGTCTGGGTATCCGCGGCGTGAGTGTACATCGAACGTACGTCCCTGCGGGCGGTGATCACAGCCTACGTGGAAGCCGAAGACCAGGAGGAGGCGCTTCGACGGCTCGCGGCCTCGAAGGAGCCGTTCGACGAATGGTTCAAGGAGAGGCTCGCGGAGCTTCACGGTTTCAAAGTGGGGCGGCGCATGGGACCGTCTCCCGAACTCATCTTCGAGCATCCGGGAGACTCCGGAGGTCTGTGAAGGTCCGGTTCGACCTGTACGAAGGTGCGAACCGAAAATCGTCCTTTCGCTCGATGCTCCAAACCCTTTCCGGTCGCACCATGAAGGCGCGCGAGGCAAACTCAGAGAAGAGGAGGAATCCGATGAACGACAAACTGCTGATAGAAGAGAAGGTGGCCGAGCTCGAGAGGGCGCAGCAAAACGAGAGCGTCGAGGGCTTCATAAGCCTCTTCACCCCCGACGCGGTCTGGGTGACCGCCCACGGAAAGCGGCTGACCGGCCAGGATGAGATCCACGATTTCACGAAAAAGGTCCTCCCTGGCGCGATGAAGGACTCGACAGCCAGCTATGAGGTCGTCCACGTCTCGTTCGTGAGGCCTGACGTTGCCGTAGTGAACGTCCGCCAGAAGCCGATCACCCACGACGGCGAACCCCTCGACGACGCGCCCCAGGGAAGTCCGGTCTACGTGATGACTAAGGAAGAAGGACAGTGGAAGATCGCCGCCGCTCAGAACACGCACATCAAGGAACCGTGAACCGGACTGGATCCACCGGGATTTGTACGCAAGAGAATAAAAGGCGACAAGGAAATAGCGAGGAGAGACCGTATGAACGATGAACCGCTGGATCTGCTGGAGCGCGAGGTGCTCAGTGTGACATGGGTCTTCAAGAGGAGGTGCGATCACTTCCCCGTAGGAATCGTCGTTAGGCCACGTAGGAGAGTGCGATG
>JBOHBL010000081.1:0-9828 GCA_050698295.1 Rubrobacteraceae bacterium
TCCGGGAGGAGATCGAGAGGCCCCTCAAGTTAATGGGGCCGACCTGCATGGAGCTTTATTCGTGAAACGTTTCGAGAGGGGAGCGGAAAGTCGGATAAAGATTATAGAATGAGATTCGTGGGAGATAGGATGGAAATAAAACGCACCGGGCTGAATTCCGCCGCGGTCGCGAGGCCATACGAGACATCCGCCGACGACCTCGCCTCCGCGGTTCGGCGCGCGATCGGCTCGCTGAAACGCTGGAGGGTCGAGGGAGAAGCGGGCGGAAAATCGATGGCCGTGAGATCCACGCGCCTCTTCGGGTTCGAAGACGACGTGACGATAAAGATATCCGGCTTCGGGAAGAAGAGCGAAGCCGTCTTCGAGAGCAAATCGCGCGCCGGACACTACGACTTCGGACAGAACCGGAGAAACTTGAAGGAGCTTCTCGAAGCCATCGAACGAAGTCTTTAATTTCTTCGTCCCCTCCGCCGGACGACGGTGAAGACGACCAGCGTCGCGACGACCACGCCGAAGGCCACGAGCATTATGTTTATGTACTGGGGGGCCCGCTCTCCGAGGTGGGAATAGACGAACGTGGCGGGTGCCATGCCCACGACCGTGGCGAGGAGGAACTTCCAGAACCCCATGCGAGTCAATCCGGCGGCGTAGGAGATCACGTCGAAGGAGACGATGGGGATGAGACGCGCGATGAACACGGCGTAGACGCCAAAACGCTCGAACCAGCGATCCGCGCCGCCCAAACTCTCGCGTCCGACGAGGGCTTCGACGACGGTTCGGCCCAGAGCGTGGGAGATGCCGAAGGAGATCGCCGCTGCGAGCGTCGCGCTCGCGAGGCTCAAAATTCCTCCCCAAAACGCTCCGAAAGCCAATCCGTTGGCGAACGTTATGAGAAAAGCGGGAAGCGGAGCCGCGAGCGCCTGACCGACCATGAGCGACGCCGAGATGACCGGCGCCCACGCCCCGTACGAGAGGATGTAGTCCCGCGCGGCCTCGACATCACCGCTCGCCAGAACGCCTATCGCCCGGTTCGTCTCATCGCGGAAAGGTTCGACGAGGAGGTACAGAAGCCAGAAGGCTACGAAAAAAAGAACCGTGACGGCGGGTTTGGCCCATCTCGCCGCGGAAGGCTTATTCGGTGACGGGTCGGTGTCTGACATATCGTTCAGTTTAACCGCTCGTCAGGCCGCGGCTTCCGTCTCCACCCGGTTCTTGCCCCGGGTCTTCGCTCTGTAGAGCGCCACGTCCGCTCTCTTCAGGAGCACCGTCCCGCTGTCTCGCACTCCAAACTCCGAGACCCCGAAGCTCGCCGATATCCTCGTCTTCAGCCCGAAGTCGTGTCCTTCTATGATGGCCCGGACCCTGTCGGCGAGCCGGTACGCCGATTTGCGGCGGGTCTCGGGGGCGACGATGAGGAACTCCTCCCCGCCCCAGCGCCCGAACCCGTCGCTCTCGCGCAGGTTTTCTCCGACCAGGCGAGCCACCTCGGCGAGCACCGCGTCCCCGACTTCGTGGCCGAACTCATCGTTTACGCGCTTGAAATCGTCGATGTCGAAGACGATGATCGAGAGCGGCAACTCGTGGCGCCGGCCCCGCTCCATCTCTTCTTCCAGAAGACGCGAGACGCGGCGGCGGTTGTAAAGGCCCGTCAGGTCATCGGTCTCGGCGAGGTGTTTCATGCGTTCGATCACGACCTCGGACTCCAGCAGCCAATCCTTGATGCGGCTGAAGAGGAAGAGGGTGGAGATCATGACCGCGCTCGAAAGATAGAGTTGCGCCAGGGAAAAAGGGACCCCGTAAGGACTCTCGACGAAGCCGGGCGGGGCCAGAACCCTCGGGAATGAGACGCAGGCGATGAGCGCGTACAACGGCACGGCATGCCACAGCGCCCCGCGAGTGTCCTGGGTCAGGAAGATCACGATGTATGCCACGGGCATCCACAGGTAAAAGCCCGTGACGGCGATACGGGCCTGCAAAGCGTCGTCGGCCAGGTAAAGGCCCAGGATCAAAACCACCACCAGCAAGCCGCCGGCGGTGAAGTAGATCACCTCCTCGACCACTTTGAGAGGCGCCTTTCCGGCGCCTATCCCCCACAACACCGCCACGTCGGAGACTATCGCGGCGACGAAGACTCCGGTCACAACCGGCGGGAGCGCGTCCACGGCGCTGAAGACCGCAAGCCCCAGAACCGTTCCGCCCAGCCCGAGGACGACAATCAAAGCGTAAACCCGGCGCTTGAGGCGCTCGATCCTCTCCCGCTGATTCGCGGCGAACGGAACTTCCGGAGAGTTAAGCAAGCTCACGAACGACCTCTTCCCGACGAGTCCGGCACGTCTTCCCCGATCATCCCCATTTCATGCGCGGCTCCTTTTCGAGGGAATCCCCTCTCCCATCGCGCAACTGAAAACAGCATGCCGAAAGTCGAGATGCGGCGCGACAAGCATACCCGCCGCGCGGACTCGTCTAGCGAGGGTTTCGGGCCAGGATCAGGACCGTCGTGCGACCGGGCATCGTCGCGACTTCGACCTCCTCGAAACCCGCCGCGGTCAGCCAGCTTTCGTACTCCCGAGCGGAATACGTCCCGCCGCCCGGCGTGAGGACGAGCATGTTTATGGCGAAGAGAGCCGCGTCCTCGCTTATTCCTCTCACGAATTCTCGCAGCGCGAGTAGACCGCCGGGAGCGAGGGAACGACGCATCCTCTCGAAGAGCGCGAGGTTTTCATCGGGACCGTACAGATGAGAGGTGTTTCCGAAGTAGATCCCCTCGAATGGTCCTTCCGGCAACTCCTCGTTCATGTCCCCGCAAACGGTCGAAACCCCGGCTTCGGAGAGATACCTCTCCGTCACTTCTATAACTTCGGGACGGTCGAAAACGGTGACCTCCGCGCCAAAGCGGGCGAAGGACTCGGCGTTCGCTCCGGGACCTCCGCCGACGTCGAGGATGCGGGGCGATTTCGGCAAACGGGACATCGCCATCTCCGATATTTGGTCCGCGCTCTCTTTGGCGCCGCCGCGCATCGCCTGGGCCATCGTCGGGGTCCCGGCAAAATCAGGTCTGGTCCGGTCCTCGACGGGTTCACCAGTCTTCAGTATCTCCGGAATTTTGCTCCAGCTTCCGATCAGCTCGAAGCGATGCACGACGCGCCCCCCGGCGTAGCTCGCGTCCGAGTCGTCGAGAAGCGGGCCATGATGCTCGTCAAGGAGCCGGAAACCGTCTTCGTTCTCGTCGAGAATCCCCAGTTCCGCGAGAGCGGAGAGGATGGCGAACACGGCTCTACGGTCGAGGCCGAGTTCGCCAGCTACCTCGCCGGCGGGTTTCGTTTTTCGACTCACGGCCTCCAACAATCCGTCCCGGATCGCGGTCCCGAGGAGTATTCCCCACCGCCAGTCGAGTTCGGGGTAGTCGATGTCGCCCATGAGGGGTGATTGTACCCAATCATGTTTCGGCGGGGACAACCATGTCTTTTGTTGCATCCTCTGTCCATGCTCGGGAACAGGGAATCGAAGAAGCTGGAGCCGGAGGAAAAGGTGCGCCTCCTCTCGATGGTGGACATACTGGAGCCGCTTTCGAGGGAGGAGATAAAAGAGATAAGCCTACGCATACCGGACACGCATCTCTCCCAGGGCCAGGTCTTCTACACGCCGCACGAGAAGAGCGAAGCTCTCTTCATGCTCAAGAAGGGGCGGGTGAGGATCTGCCGCGTCGGGCCGGACGGAAGGGAACTGACGCTGGCCGTGGTCACCTCCGGGACGGTCTTCGGTGAGATGTCGCTGACCGCGCAAAGGCTCGAGAACGCCTGCGCGGAGGCGATGGAGCCTTCGGTAGTCTGCTCGATGAGGCGAGAGAACCTCGAATGGCTCGTGACCGAGAAGCCTCAAGTGGGGCTGAAGGTGATGCAGGTCCTCTCCGAACGGCTCTCCGCCGCGGAGGAGAGGATGGAGGACATCGCGCTCAAGGAGGTTCCGGCGCGTCTGGCGGGGCTCATCATCCAGCTCATCGAGAGCGAGGGCATGGTGACGAGCGAGGGATACAAGGCGCCGACGCGCTACACCCACCGCCAGCTCGCGGCGATGATCGGCTCCAAGCGCGAGACGGTGACGAAAGCCTTCACCATGCTCCAGAGATCCGACGTTCTGGAGTTGAAGCGGCGCCGCATCCACGTCAAAAACCTCGAAGCCCTCGAGAACGCGCGCGATGGAGCCGTCCTAACCCGAATCGGCTGAGACGGATAGCGAAACCATCTCTCCCACCTCTTCGCCGTGGAGGTCGCGCACGGGGAAACCGTCTTCGCTTTCGAGGTCGATTCCCCGCCCCCGGAGAACCGCCGTCGCGGCGGAACGCGCGGCCCGTCTCGCGCCGTCGGAGACCTTGAGCGCAAGGCCCCATCCCTCTTCGCTCCCGGCGGCCCACACCCCGTCCGCGCCGCCCTTGACGATGAGGTCCGTCTTTTCCAGAACCTCCGTGTCGAACCTGCCGGTACCCGCGATCATGGAGGGATGATTTCGCATGGCGAGCCGAAGCCGGCTCGCGGCCCCGGCGATATCTTCCGGCAACTCCTCCCCGGTCGCGAGGCGGGCGAAACCGGTGGCGAAGTTCTTCACGGGCATGGCGAAGGCGGGCGCGCCGCAACCGTCGCCTCCGGTAATTATTTCTTCGGCTTTAAGGTCGCAAACCGTGGCGACGAGAGACAGGACCCAACGCTGAAGAGGATGATCGGGGGCTCGATAGCCGCTCATGTCCCACCTTTTGCAAACACAAACGGCGACCATCCCGGCATGTTTGCCGGAGCAATTGCCGTGGATTTGCCGGAAGCTCTCTCCACGCTGGACGAGCGCCTCCGCGGAAGGGCCGTGCATCGGAGGATGCGCCCCGTTGTCGAGGTCGTCCTCGGAGAGGCCGGCTTTATGGAGGAGGGAACTGACAGCTTCGACGTGCCGTTCTTCTCCGCCGTGAGAAGCGCAGGCGACGGCGAGTTCTTCGTCCGAGAGTCCGAATTCATCAGCCGCCCCCGACAGGACGAGCGGCATCGCCTGGAAGGGTTTGAGCGCGGATCGGGGATAGAAATACGCCTCGACGTTTCCGGCGGCTTCAAGGACATCGCCTTGCGGATCGCACACGACAAACCGTCCGCGGTGGACGCTCTCGACGAGTTCGCCGCGCTTGAGCGCGATGAGGGGCGTGTCTTCGGGAACGTTCGTCACTCTCCGGCTATCTCGATTATGCGGAGCGACACGAGGTCGTAGGCGACGCGCAGGCGGGCCATCATCGCGGGGAAGTCTTCGTTGGCGTGGTACTTTTTCGCCTCCTCGAAGAGGTCGCGGAGCCGTTCGAGCAAGTCCTCGTCGTGGCCTTCCGGTCCCTCCCAGCGGATGCTCGCCTCGAACATGCCCAGGATCGAAGCCGCCCGGGGGCTGTTGCCCCACAGCGAGATCGTCGCCATGTTCAAGTTCCCCGCGAGCCCGAGGAGATGGGCCGTTCTCGCCGAGGCCATCGAGCGGTCGCTCACGGAAACCACCTCCGCATGTTCTCCGAGAGGATGCCGGGAATGTGTTCTTTCGTCACCCCGGCCGCCTCGGCGGCGGCGAGCGTGGCGTACAGAGTCGAGGGAAGATCCCCGTACGGAATGTCCGAGCCGAAGCAAATTCTCGACGAGTCGAGGTAGGAGAAAAGCGCGTAGAGATCCTTCGCCCTCGCCACCGAGGTCTCGAAGACGACGTTCGGATGGTTGGCGAAGGCCCGAACCGCCTGCAAAACCTCGACGAAAGCGGCATGACCGAGGATGAGCCGAAGTTCGGGGTTTTTCTCGACGGTGGGCAAAAGCGGCTCGACGATGCGACTCATCCCGAACCCGGCGTGGATGATGACCGGGAGATCCACTTCCGCCGCCATCTCGAAGAGCCTAACGGCCCGTTTATCGTCCAGCTCGAACTTCTGCGAGAGGGGGTGGAGCTTAAGCCCCATAAAACCGCGCTCGACGCACCGCTCGAACTCCCGCTCGCAGTCGTTGTGCGGGTTCAGCCTGAAGAAAGGCACGAAGAAGCCCGGATGCTCCTCGCGCGCCTTCCACACGATGTCGTTGGGACCGGAGAAGTCTTCGAGGGCGTTCGGGTCGTTGAGCGCGAATACGATGCTCTTTCTCACGTGCGCGGCCTTCATGCGCTCACGCATGCCGTCGGCGGTCATCGTCCGTCCGTCGAGGTCGGCGCCGATGTGGGCGTGAGCGTCGAAGACGCCCGTTTCGGGCGGAATGCGCTCTTTGGTCCACTCCCAGATCGGGGCCATCGCCCCGCTCGTGAGCGCCGAGATGTCGTGCTGTCTCTCCGTCTCGGTCATGGTTTGTAATGTTAACAGGGCGCATCGGAGATGGCCCACGAGCCGGCTCCTACCGCGAGTCCTTCGCCGGAAAGGTTGCAACTCCCTCCGGGCATGGCATCCTTCCGCGTCCGGGCCGAAGCGAGTGGGTTACCTCATCTGTCAAATGAATCGTCCTATCTCCCTTTCGAGAACGTGGAGCCTTCCGGGAAGCGGATCGTCTTCGGGCTGGACGTATCGAGTTCGATGGATCGGGGGTCGGTCGGCGGGGTTCCGGGGCTCACACCTCGCGTCGCCACGGGCGCGCTCGCGAACGCCGCCACCGAGGAGCATAGCGCGTTCGTCGCGTTCTCCGACGAACTGGTTCCGGTGGGCATCTCGCCCGAGCGACGGCTCGACGACGTGCTTCGCCAGCTCGACGAGTTGCCCTTCGGCGGCACCGACTGCGCCCTACCCATGCTCTGGGCGAGCGAAAAGGGTGTCGAAGCCGACGCGTTCGTGATCCTCACCGACTCCGAGACGTGGGCCGGAGAGGTCCACCCCGCCCAGGCGCTCCGGCTATATCGCCGGGAGAGCGGCATCCCGGCGAAGCTCGTCGTCGTGGGGATGGCCGCCAACGAGTTCTCCATCGCAGACCCCGATGACGGAGGCATGCTCGACGTCGTGGGTTTCTCGACGGATACGCCCGCCGTCATCTCCCGCTTCATCGGGGGATCGGGAACATAGCCGCGAAGAGAGCCGTCGCAACGCGCGGGCGGCTCTCCGGCTTTCTGGCGAAAGTAGGAGACGGCGTTTATCATCTCCACTCATGTACTCGCGAACCAGGCGGAGAAGAACCGCGCAAAGAAGGATGTTCGCAATCGCATTTATCGCGCTCGTCGCCGCGGCGATTTCGCTCATCGCCTTCTCGATGTCCTCGCCCTCGACGGAGGAGTCGTACACCGGATCCCCGCCGGAAAACACCACCGTCGAACGGGCCGAGAAGCCGGAGACGCGGGATGACAAGGCGTCCTCCGACGACGAACCTGAGTTCGTCAAGGGGATCTACCTGACCGCCGACAGCGCGAGCAATATAGATCCGCACCTCGACCTGATCGAACGCACGGAACTCAACGCCGTCGTCATCGACGTGAAGGACGTGACGGGAGAAGTGATGCACCCGTCGGAAGTGGAACTTGCGAACGAGATCGGGGCAACGCGGGACATCCTCGACCTCGAAAGCCTCGTCGATACGCTGGAGGAACACGACATCTACGCCATAGCCCGTGTCGCGACCTTCGAGGACGACATCCTGCCGATACAGCGTCCCGACCTCGCCGTGACGGACTCGGCGACTGGAGCGCAGTGGCGAAACTACGTGGAAAACACGTGGTCCAACCCGTACAACCGCGAGGTCTGGGAGTACAACGTCGCCGTCGCGAAGGAAGCTGCGGAAGCCGGTTTCGATGAGATCCAGTTCGACTACGTGCGTTTCCCATCCGACGGCCCGATGGAGACGCTCTCATACCCGGCGGAACCCGCCTCCGGCGAGACGAACGCCATCCCCGAATTCCTCGAGTACGCGAACGAGGAACTCGAGCCGACCGGAGCCAGGGTAGCGGCGGATGTCTTCGGACTCGCGGCCGGCGACGGCGGCGCCGGGGTCGGGCAGGACATCCGGGCCATGGCCCCCCACCTCGACGTCATAAACCCGATGGCCTACCCTTCGCACTTCCCCGCCGGAAGCTATGGACTTCGAAATCCAAATGCTTCTCCGTACGAAGTCATCGAGAACGCGATGGCCGACTTCGAGGAGGACGCCGACGCCTCAAACCCCGACCTCGAAATACGTCCCTGGCTACAGGACTTCGACTACGGGGAGCCCCCGTACGGCCCGGCGGAGGTCGAAGCGCAAATACAGGCGACGCGCGACTCCGGCGAAATGGGATGGCTCCTCTGGAATCCGTCGAACGTGTACACCGAGGAGGCTTTGAACAGAGAAAGCAACGCCGCAGAAGAGCGGCGCGAAGCCACCACCGAGTAGGTTTCGCTTTTCGGGATACTACTGGTACGTGACTATGGCGGGCGCCGGGTCGAGGGCGAGGACTTGCTCCGGCTCTAAAACAGGCGTGTCCTGCTGGTAGAAGACTTTGAAGCCGCCGTACTGTATCGGTTCGTCTCGGACGAGGAGGCCGTATTTGGAGAACTTGGCCTCGGGAGTGCCGAACCCGTCGGCGTGGAGGGCGACCTGCACGTTGTCGGTCGGTTGGATCGCTTCTTTGTTCGTGACGATTCCCGCATCGAACTGGTGGATCATGAGCAGCTTGTCCGGGATGTTTTCCGTCTCGACGAGTTCGTCGAAGTATTCGACGGCCTCCTGAATGTCCGCGCCGTCGACGGTCCCGAGATCCACGCCGGGGATCTGACCTTCTTCAATGGAATACTCGGTGTCTATGGCGAGGTGGACGTGAGGACGTCTGAGGAAGTCCTCCAAAATCTCGATCTCGTCCATGATCGTCGCCCCGCCGAGCTGCACATCGAGTATGAGGAGCGCGTCGTTCTCTTCGGCGAGCCGGGAGTATTCTTCGATGACTTCCGGGTCGGTCTGCGAGACGTAGAGTCCTGCGGGGCCGGGGTCGCGCTGCGCGACCGAGGCGATGAATTCTATCGCCGGGACGGCGGGACGTTCGGGGTCGGCGTCGGAGTACGCTTGCGTCTGCTCTTTTAGCTGTTCCATCATCACCTCCGGCTCGGACTCGCCGAGTATGCCCATCAGCTCCGAGAGCGGCGTGCCGTAGTAAGCTACGATCCTGTTCTCCTTGAGCGGCCCGTCCGAGCGGTCTTCGGCGCCCGAAAGCAACGTCTCCCCGAGCGGGACGCTCCTCTCCGGCTGCCGAGGCCCGGCGGTCCCTTCGTTTGCGTACTGATCACCGCTCGCCCCGGAGACGGCATCCTCGAAACCCAGAACTTCCCGCGTCAGATCCTCCCCGACGCTCTCCGAAAGCACAACGGCGTCCTCGGAAGGCTCCAGCGCGGCATACGGTTTTTCGGGCTCTTCCGAAGGCTCTCCGGTCGTCGGTTCTCCGGTCGTCTCTTCGACGGTCGCGCCGCCGGTCGTGGCGCTCCCGCCGTTGGAGGTCCCCTCGGTCGAGGCGCCCTCATCAGAGCCGCCGCAACCCGCCGAGATGGCCGCGACGAGAGCCGCAAGCAGGACGAGACACGCGACCACTCCCATAATGATTCTTCTCCGCCTGCGCCTTCTCCCCCATCGCGCGCTCGCCCTCGAACTCATAGCTACCCGCACATCCTTTCACTGTTTCCCCCATGCAATCCCCGCAAACGAAAAAGTTTCGAGCGTCCCGCCATGAGGATGTCGTTGCGATGATTATGAATACCAGTCTATCAGGGAAACGAAACAAATGAGCAAGGAAAAAGCCCGGCAAAAGCGCCGGGCTTTTTCCTTCGATTGCTGAAACCTTCCTACGCCAGCCCTTCCGTCTGGTACTCGCGGAGAAAGCCCTCGAACAGGCGGCGGT
>JBOHBL010000082.1:0-7476 GCA_050698295.1 Rubrobacteraceae bacterium
ACCTCGCTCCCCGCCCCGAACCGGAACTCCCCCCACGCCGCCGCGCTCGCGTCGTTCTCGATGGTGAGAGGCAGATCAATCCGCTCTTCCAGCTCGTCCCTGAGCGGTATCCCCTGAATGGTCGGCAAGTTCGGCGAGAAGACGACCGTGTCTTCCTCCGAAAGGACGAGCCCCGGCACCGCCAGACAAACCCCTCCGACCTCCGAACCGTCCCGGACCTCCATGATCGCCCGGAAGATGTTCTCGATCAGGACTTCCGGAGACCCCGCCGACGGATACCGCGCCTCTTCGAGAACCTCGCCCCCCGGCGTGACGAGACCCGCGGCGATCTTCGTTCCACCCACATCCACCCCGATGGCGTTCATAAGGACAGGGAGTGGGGAGTGGGGAGTAGGGAGTAGTGGGGTTCTCGACTTGCTCTTCTCCGGCACTCTCTCCTTCCCTCCCGACGAACTCTCGATGAATTCGAGAGGGGACTTCGATGGCGGGAGTTTCGCCTCTTCGCCTTTTCCCTACTCCCCACTTCCTACTCCCCGTCTTTCATCATTTCTTCCAGTCCACTATCTCGAGCTCGGTCTGTCCCGAATACCGGCTCCGGTAAACGGTGAAAGCGGCGTCGAAAGCGCCGTCGGGGAGGGCGTCGGGCAGGCAGGCGAGCTTCGCCCGGACTCCGCCCGCGAGGGTTATGAGGTTCATGCCGTCCCAGATCTGACGCGAGTTTTCGATCTTCAGCCCTGTACACGCGAAGACGGGCCGATGGTTCCCGCTGCCGAACGGCGCGAGCTTTTCGTGCCAGTCGAGCAGCCCGTTCGAGACGCTCTCCAGAGTGACCTCGGCGTCTATCTCGATAGCGGGTTCGAAGACCTCCGGGTTCTCGGCGTGTTGCCTCCTCACCGCCTCATTGACCTTCTCGACGAAGCCGTCAAAATGCCCGGCCTTCACGGAGAGCCCGGCGGCCTTGCGGTGTCCGCCCCACTCGCCCATGAATTCTTTCGCTTCCGAGAGAGCGCCGTAGAGGTTCACGTCGGTTTCGCCCGCGCGAGCGGAGCCTCCGTATGAGCCGTCGGCGCGACGGTTCAGGATCGCGGCGGGACGACCGGAGGCCGAGGCGACTCTCCCGGCTATAAGGCCCGCGAGGCCTCCGATCTCCTCTGTCACCACGACTTTGAAGTCCTGATCCGGCTCCACTTTCGCCAGCGCCCGTTCGACGGCGATCATGGTCCGCCGCTGCCTCTCCTGGTTTAGCTGGTTGAGCTGAGAGGCGATCCGCAAAGCCTCCCGCCGATCCTGCGTCAACAACAGGTCGAGAGCGGGACGGGGGTTTTTTATCCGTCCGATGGAGTTTATGCGGGGTCCCAATTTCCACCCGAGGTCCTCCTCGTCGATCTCCCCCCGCACGCCGGCGACTCTCGCGAGGGCTTCGATGCCGGGCCTCGCCGCCCGAGCCGCGAGAGTCTGATTGAGGTGTTTCAGCCCCATCGAGGCGAGGGCGCGATTGTCTCCCACCAGAGGCGCGATGTCCACGACCGTCCCGACCGCGACGAGGTCGAGAAGCCGTCCAAGCCGTTTTTTCGACTCCGCGTCTCCAAGTTCGCGGGCTATCGCCCAGGCGAACTTCCACGCCACGCCGACACCCGCCAGCGGGTCCTCCGGGTCCCAGAGCTTCGGGTTGAGGACGGCGACGGCTGAGTCCGGGCTCTTCTCGGGCGGGATGTGATGGTCGGTGACGATCACATCCATCCCCAGAGAGTTCGCGACCTCGACTTCTTTGTGGTTCGAGATGCCACAGTCCGCCGAGATGAGGAGATCCACACCCTCCCCGAACATGTCCCGGACGTAAGGTTCGAGCAGTCCATATCCGGTCTGGCGCGTCGGAAGGCCGACGACCACGTTCTTCGTGTAGTGAGAGAGCGCGGAGAAGAGCGTGGCGGCGGAGGTGATCCCATCGGTGTCGTAGTCCCCGAAAACCCCGATCCTCTCGTCGTTCTTTATGGCTTTCGCGACGCGCTTCGCGGCGACGAGCCACGGTTCTTCCTCCGGCAAACTGATCGTGGCGAGCGACGGCGAGAGGAAGCCCGAAACATCCTCCGGCGATACTCCCCGGTTCGCGAGGACGCGGGCGCAAAGTTCGTTCACCTCCGCGTCGCGCGCGAGCGCGGAAACTGCGTCGGGTTCGGGTTCGACGAAGCGCCAGCGGGTCAAAAAGCTCCTCCATACCAACGATTCAAAAGGATGGGACTTGGGGCAATTATACAGCTATGGAACGAGGCTTTATCCAGTATGGCATTGCCTCGATCATTTGAGCCAGTTATCTATGTTCAACTCGACGATGCGTTCGAAATGGCGTTCATTGTTGGTTGCCAAATCATATCCCTCGACGAGCGCGGTCGCGGCGATGAGGATGTCGGCGTCCCCGATCAACTCGCCCCGCCGATAAAGGTCGGCGTATATTTCCGACGCTCGTGAAACGACCTCATCCGAGAGTGGAAGGATCGTATCCGCGGCGCAAAAACGCTCGAATGCCTCTTGTTGCCTCTTCGCGTTCCTGGCTTTGAGTCCCCGCAAAATCTCGTAGCGCGTGATCACCGAGAGCGTGTAGCGATGGTGTTCTTCGAGATACTCTCGCGCTCTCGCCAAAGCTGTGGGATCTCGCCGCAAGATTGCGGACAGAATGTCGGTGTCCACGACAACTAAACCCGTCACTTCGCGCGGTCGCCGAAGAACGAACCACGGTCGAGCGATATTTTCTCGACGGCCTCGATCTCCTCCTCGGAAAGTCCCTCGTACACCCGTTCGGCCAGAGCGAGTACGTCATCGGAATCCACCTCGGTCTCGACCGTGATGCGAACACGTTGTCCCCGAACGAGCGGTATTTCGGGAGCACCCAATAAACGGAACGTCCCGTCCTCGAAGACCGCCTCAAGCGTCTGCGCCATAGTCATCTCCTTTCACGCGACGCCACACTTTCGGAAATTATAAAGCTCCGGGAATTTTCGACCGTGCCGTCAGGCTTCGTCCGGTACGAGCCGGGAGAGGGTGAGGAGGGCGGCGGACGAGAAAAGCAGCAAAGCAAGCGGCAAAACGAAGAGGCCGATCGACATCATCCCCAGTATCGACAGAAACAGAAGGGAAGCGGCGCATACCCAAACGGACGCGGCTCTGCCAAAGAAAGCCGACACCGCCGCCATCAGGCAGACCACGACGATGAACCCGGCCCAGAACAACAACGCGTAATCGCCATTTTCCAGTGCATACTGGAAGCCCGAGACCGTGCCGGAATCGCGAGTGCATTCCTCTTCGCTTGGCGACGCGGGATCGGCCATGCACGTCGCAGACTGGTAACTGTAACTGGAAGCGAACAGCATCAAGGCAGCGACTCCGGTCGCCAGGACCGGCGAAACCAGCGCGAGAAACTTCCCGACCTTCTCGACCATCGACCCTTCCGGAAACCCGCGGAGCATCGTACGGAAGTGTACCTGAATTCGACAGCCATCGATCAAACCAGCGGGCTCAAAGACGCGAGCGCCCGGTTGACGATGCGGTGGCTGGCCGGTAGTCTTGCTTCATGGTGAACGTTTCTTTCGAAGAGTTGCTCAAGTTGAGTGTTCCAGAGCGCATCCAGCGCGCCGAGGACCGTTGGGACAGCATCGCCGCCGAGCCGGAAGCATTGCCGCTAACCGACACGCAGAGAGCGGAGACCGAACGCCGTCTCGCCGAACACGACCGTGACCCCGCGTCGGCGCTTCCCTGGGAAGAGGTTCGAGAGCGGCTGCGCCAGCGGTTCGAGTGACCCGCGCCGTACTCCTCCGTCCGGAGGCCGATCTCGAGATAAACGAGGCAGCAGACTGGTATGAAGCGCGTGGGCAAGGACTGGCCGCCGAATTCTTGCGCGTCCTCGATGCTCGCATCGAGTCCATTCGACGTGATCCGCTGCTGTACCCGGTAGTCTACGGTGAGGCGCGGCGGGCAAATTTGCGCCGATTCCCGTACAGCATAATATATACAGTCCGCGAAGATGAGATCGCGATCATCGCGTGCTTCCACGGTCGGCGCGATCCGAAAGGCTGGCGGGATCGGTTGTGAGGGCCCCGCTAAACCAGCGGACTCAAAGAAGCCAAAGTCCTCTCGACGATCTTCGCCGGAAGCGGGCGGTTTTCCCACTCTTCTAAAGTGAGTTCCTCAGCGTTGGTTTTATCGAGTTCGAACATTCGTTCCATCTGGGCGGCGAAGCGTTCGCTGTAGGCTTCGAGGTTGACTTCGTAGTTTCCGAGAAGGGAGAGCCGATCTATGTTCGCGGTGCCGACGGTGGACCAGACGCCGTCTATGGTGGCGGTCTTGGAGTGGATCATGATGTGTTTGTAGCGCAGGATCCTGACGCCGTTGGAGAGCAGCTCATGGAAATGCCGCCTCGCGAGCCAGTCCGCGGTGACGTGATTCGATTCCTCCGGCACGAGGACCTGCACGTCCACGCCGCGCTTTACCGCCTCGATGAGCCCGGCCCTCATGGCTCTGTCGGGAACGAAGTAGGCGTGGGTGAGGTAGATGTGCTTGCTCGCCCGGTCTATCGCTTCGAGATACATCGCCCGGATGGGGAAGATCCTCATGTACGGGTCGTTGCGGCGAAATGCGGTGAGCGGGTTCCACGCCCTGTCTCTTGCCATCTCCAGAACCGGATGCTCGTCGTGGCGGTGAGCGTTCCAGAAATCCACGAAGTCGTTTTCGACCTCGCGGGCCTCGGCCCCCCGCACGCGGACATGCGTGTCGCGCCAGCCCGCCTCGTACAAAGAGCCGATGTTGTAGCCTCCGAGAAAGGCCACCCGCCCGTCCACCGCCATGATGTGGCGGTGGTAGCGGAAGATGTTGCGCGGATTCGCCATGTTGGCCGGTCCCCACAGAGGGCGGAAATGGAGGGTGTTTATCTCTTTCGGGAACCGCTTGAAGGAAGCCGGAACCACCAGGAAGTTCGCGAGCCCGTCGAAGATCACGCACACGCGGACACCTTCGCGCGCCTTTCTCGCCAAGGCCTCCACGAAACGCCGTCCGACCTCGTCGCCCTTCCAGATAAAAGTCCCCACGTAGACGTGGCTCTCGGCGTTCTCGATCTCCTCCAGCATCGCCTCATACAAGTTCACGCCGTATGGATAGAGCTGGATCCAATCTCCCCCCGATTCCAGCTCGACTTCGGGCTGCTCCTCCCACGGAAAGCCCTCCCGAGGCCCCTCCCGGCGCTTGCGAATTTGCGCCATCGCGACCAGAATCGCGACCAGCGCGGCCTGGAGCGCGGTCAACGCCAGCAGGAGCCTCAAACCGAGCTTTCGGAGTTCGACCGAGAAGTCCCTAGCCCCGGTGAAAGCACGCCGGACGGAAGAGAACATGAAGGCGGTTACTTCTTCCTGTCGCGGAAGCGGGAGACGAACTCCTTCGCTTCCCGGACGGCTCGCTCCCGGATGTCCCGCATCTCGCCCTCACCAACCTTCTGGTGGCCGCGCTCGAAGTAGAGCATCGTCGCCCGGCCCATCGCGAGCGTCCCCGCGTACCCGACCGCGGCGGCCGCGGCCCAGCCTCCGATGGGGATTATTTTTATGACCTGCCGGGTCAGGGCGCGCAGCCCGAAACCGGCGGCCAGCACACCGAGGAGTTCGCGGGCGCGATCCAGGCTCAATTCCTCGCCGTGGGCGGCGGCTATAAACAACACCATGCGGCCCTGATTCGCGGTCATCGCGGGCATGTCGGCGCCGGGGATCGGTATCGCCCCGATCAGGGCGTTCTGGCGAGCATTCTTGTGGATGAGGTCGTTGCACACCGCCCGCCTGAAAAACGGATACGCTTTCGCGAGCGGCACCCGGTAGTCGTCGTCTATGGCCCCGACGATCCGCTTCGGGAGCGGTCCGTCCACGGTCCCGTTGTCGTTTTTCGTGAACCCGGATACCTCCGCGTCGATCTCGCCGGGTTCGTCCACGGCCTTGCCGGAGGCGCGGAGCTTCCCGCCGGAGACGTCCAGAATTATCTCCGCGCTCTTCATGTCGCGTCGCGCCCCGATCTCCCTCGCCAGCTCTTCGGCTTCGGGGGAGTCTCCGAGAACGGCGACGGTGGCCTGCTCCCTCGCGGCCTTGCGGGTCTCCTGAAAGGTCTTGTAGAGGTTCCTGAAATTGTTCAAAACTTCTCCTCGACTCGGTTGCCGTCCCGCGCTTTTACCGGCGCGTCTGAAATTGATTTGTGCCCTTTTTAAGTTATATTACGCTAAGGCAACGGAAGGGTTTCGGTTCAAGAGTGTCGGAAGAGAGATTGCAACCTCAACGAGACCTGCGGGACATAGAGGAAGTTCAGGAACTCTTCGAGGCGGGCCAGGAGAGCGGGACGCTCGAATCGAGTGAAGTCCTCGACCTCCTTCAGGAAGTGGACCTCTCCACGGATGAGATCCACAAGGTCTACGGTCTGCTGCGCGAGGGCGGCGTGGAGGTCGTGGACCCGGGCTTCCTCGCCGACACCCTCGAAAACGCGGAGGAAGACACCCACATAGTCGAAGAGGTCATCGAGAGCGACCTCAAAGCCCGCTACACCGGCGACGCCGTCCAGATGTACCTCGACGAAATCGGCAAAACTCCCCTGCTCACGAAGCCGCAGGAAGTCTACCTGGCGAAGCGCATCGAGCGCGGTGACAGGAGGGCGAGGGCGCATCTGACGCGCTCGAACCTCCGGCTCGTGGTCTCCATCGCGAAGAAATACGCCGGTCGAGGCGTATCGCTTTTGGACCTGATCCAGGAGGGGAACATCGGGCTCATGCGGGCGGTCGAGAAGTTCGACTATCGCAAGGGCTTCAAGTTCTCGACGTACGCGACGTGGTGGATCCGTCAGGCGGTGACACGGGCCATCGCGGACAAAGGACGCACCATCCGCGTCCCGGTGCACATGGTCGAGAAGATCAACAAGTATTACCGGGTTCATCGCAGCCTCGCCTCCGAGTTCAACCGCGACCCGACCGACGCGGAGGTCGGGAGGATCATGGAGGTGGACATCGAGGAGGTGGGACGCATCCGGCGCGTCTCCCGGCGCTCGATATCTCTTCAAACCCCGGTGGGAGAAGACCACTCCTCCGAACTGGGCGACTTCATCTCCGACGGTGACTCCGATTCCCCCCACGACATCGCGAAGTCCTCGCTGCTCAAAGCGCGGATGCGCGAGGCGCTGAACGGGCTTCCGGATCGCGAGCGGATGGTCCTCGAATACCGCTTCGGATTGACCGGCGGGCAGCCGAAGACGCTGGAGGAGGTCGGGGAACGCTTCGACGTGACCCGCGAGCGCATACGCCAGATACAACTCACGGCGCTCGGCAAGATCAAGAGCAGCCCCCACGCCGCCGGGCTGCGCGACTTGCTGGATTAGCTCCGCCGGATTAAGCATCTCCAAACCGAGTTTGATGCGTATGGATCACCCCTGGGAGCGCGGGCTTCCAGCCCGCGATACACGCACCTTCTC
>JBOHBL010000083.1:0-10889 GCA_050698295.1 Rubrobacteraceae bacterium
CATGGTGGCCGGACGGTCGGGCGGCTCGTGCTTTCACCGCGCTCTCCGGGGGAGGAGTTCTCTTCCTCCGACAGGCGGCTCCTCGAAGATTTGGCGCGGCAAGCGGGGGTGGCGGCGCGGGCCGTGCAACTCACGGCGGATTTGCAAAGATCGCGGGAGGAGATCGTGACCGCGAGGGAGGAAGAAAGAAGGCGGCTCCGGCGTGATCTCCATGATGGACTCGGGCCGCGCCTCGCCGCGCAAACTTTGAAGGTGGGATCGGCGAAATCCCTCTTTCCGAGGGACCCCGAGACGGCGACCATGCTCCTCGAAGAACTCGAACGCGACCTCGACGGGGCTTTGGCGGACGTGCGGCGCCTCGTATACGACCTCCGCCCCCCCGCCCTCGACCAGCTCGGCCTCGCGGGCGCGATCCGGGACACAGCTTCGCAATACGACTCGGGAACGTTGCGAGTCTCGTTCGAGAAGGCGGGAGGCACACGCGACCTCCCCGCCGCCGTCGAGGTCGCCGCGTACCGCATCTCACAGGAAGCATTGGCGAACGTGTCCCGTCACTCGGGGGCGAAGAGGTGCGCTGTCCGTCTCGCGGTGAACGAAAGCTCCCTCGAACTCGAAGTATCCGACGACGGCGCGGGAATCGCCGGGGATCGCCACCTCGGCGTCGGCCTTTCCTCCATGCGCGAGCGAGCCGAAGAACTCGGCGGAACGTGCGAGGTTGGGGCTGTCCCCGCCGGAGGAACCCGCGTCATCGCGAAGATACCGTTGCCGGAAGGAGAAGAATGAGCGAAGCCGCGCCCCTTCGAGTCCTCGTCGCCGACGACCACCCGATGTTCCGCGACGGGGTGCGGGCGATGCTCCTCTCCACCCCGGACATGGAGCACGTCGGCGAGGCCGAAACCGGGGAAGAAGCCGTCGCGCTCACATCGGAACTCCATCCCGACGTCGTCGTCATGGACATACAAATGCCCGGCGCGGGCGGCATCGAAGCGACGCGGGAAATAAAGAAGAACCACCCTTCAGTCAACGTCCTCATGGTCACCATGTTCGAGGACGACGCCACCGTCTTCGCCGCGATGCGCGCCGGAGCCAACGGGTACGTCCTCAAAGGCGCCAACTACGACGAGATGCTCCGCGCGATAAAAGCCGCCGGAAACGGGGAGGCCATCTTCTCCCCGAAGCTCGCCGTCCGGCTCGTGGATTTCTTTTCCGGGGCGGCCCGGAAAGCCCCGCCCGAGGCATTCCCCGAACTCACTGAAAGGGAGCGGGAAATACTCGATTTCATAGCCCGCGGCCTCAAAAACGCCGAGATCGCGAAGCGGCTTTATCTCAGCCCGAAGACCGTCCGAAACAATGTCTCGTCCATTCTCCACAAATTGCAAGCCGCGGACCGGGCGGAGGCCATCATTCGCGCCCGCGACGCCGGGATGGGGTAAATACCGGGAGTCGGGAGGCATTCGCTTCGCTCATTTCGGGAGGCGCATCGCTCCGGGACATTCTTCCCGGTGAAGTCGGGACTATGCCTCATGCCGGTGGGACATCGCTTCTCGTAGAGTGTCTCTCGGAAAGGCAAAGTGAACGAAAGGAGATGAAGATGTCATCGCAGAGACCGCGGGACGCGACCGTGAGGTATGCGTGGATACCGCTCGTTTTGGTCACGGTCGTGATCCTCTTCGTCGTCGGCAGCGGCGAGGAGGGGCCGGTGGCGGAAGGGTCGGTGCTTCACGCCTTCGCGAGCGCGCCCCACTTCACCGACGACGCTCCGGCGAGCATTCTCGAAGCCCGGCTCATGGGCGCGCAACTCATGATGATGGCCGTCCTCGGACTCGCCGTGATCCTCGTCCCTTTCCGGCGCGGCGAGCGGTGGGCGTGGTTCGCGCTGTGGTGTTATCCGGCCTTTTTCGTCATCCACATCATCGCGTTCGGAACGTTCGTCATTGACGGGATCTTCACCGCGATATGCGCCGCGAGCCTCCTCGTCCCGTACCGCAAATTCTTCTCGAAGCGGCGCGCCGAGTCCGAACCGCGAACGGCGATGGGCCGGGCGTGAATGAACGCACTTCGAGTGCCCGCCGCGACTTCGTCGGCGGGCGTTTTTTTGGCGCGCCGCGAGCGGAAAAGCACGTTCGTATCTAAAATGAGGCATGTCGAGAAAGCGAGGAGCCGCGCATGAATCCGCCGCGAGTGCATTGCCGAAGGGACGCGCCGTGAAGCCGGTCCGGCTCCGAACCGCGCTCGCGTGGGCGGCGACGGTTCCGGTCGCCGCGCTCTTCGCCTGGAGCCTCCCGGCGTACTACGAACGCCTCGGGGAGGCGTGCGCGGGGAGCGCGTGCATAAGCCACCAACTCACCCCCGAGGGCATGAGCTCGCTCCGGGATCTCGGCATCTCCGCGGATTTTTATGCCGCGTACTCCGTCGCACTCTCGGTTTTGTTCGCGGGCGTGTGCCTCTCGGTGGCCGCCGTGATCCTCCGCCGTGCGCCGGGCGAGGGGATGGCCTTGCCCGGCGCGATGATGCTCGTGTTCTTCGGCGTCGTCTTCCCGGAGACGCTTCGGGCTATGGCCGAGCATCCGCTCTGGCAATGGCCGGTCTCGGCGGTCGCCTTCCTCGGCTTCGTCTCCGCCGTCCTCTTCATAAACCTCTTTCCCGGCGGACGGTTCGCGCCGCGATGGACGATGCTCGCGGCGCTCGTGTGGATCTCCGCCGTCGGACAAGGCATCTTCCTCCCCGGCTCGACGGAGGGTTTCCGGGGTTCGCTCGTCAATTCCCTCATGTTCGTGTGCGCGGCGGGCGCGAGCGTCTTCGCCCTCGTATACCGGTACCGGCGCGAAGCGGACTCCATCCAGCGCCAACAAACCAAATGGGTCGTCTTCGGCATCGCAGCGGCTCTCGGAGGAGTCGTCGTGATGGCCGTGGCCGAAGCCGCTTTTTTCTCTTCCGGGCCGCCCGGTTTGTTCGACACGCTCGTCTTCCGTTCGGCTCAAATTGTGCTTCTCCTCCTCATCCCGCTCTCCATCGGGGCGGCGATCCTTCGCTACCGGCTGTGGGACATAGACCTCGTCATAAACCGCGCCCTCGTATACGGCGCGCTCACAGCGATGGTCGTCGGGCTTTACGTGCTCGTGGTCGGGGGACTCGGCGTGATGCTCCGGGTGGAGGGAAACCTCCTCGTCTCGATCCTCGCCGCCGGACTCGTCGCCGTCCTCTTCGCCCCACTCCGCGACCGCTTGCAAAGATTCGTGAACCGCCTCATGTACGGCGAGCGAGACGACCCGTATAAAGTCCTCTCGCGGCTCGGAGAACGCCTCGAAGGAACGCTTTCGCCCGGCGCGGTGCTTCCGGCCATCGCCGAGACGATCCGAGACGCCCTCAAACTCCCGTACGCCGCCGTGGAAATCCGCCGGAAGGACGCCTTCGAAGTCGCCACCGAGTCGGGTGAGCCGACGGAAACCCCGCTCCGCCTCCCCCTCCTCCACGCGGGCGAGACGGTCGGAAGGCTCGTCCTCGGCCCCCGCGCCGGAGACGACGCCTTCTCCGCCGCCGAGCGCCGCCTCCTCGAAGACCTCGCCCGGCAAGTCGGGGCCGCCGTCCACTCCGTCCGCCTCTCCGCCGACCTCCAAAAATCCCGCGAGAGGCTCGTGAACGCGCGCGAGGAAGAACGACGCCGCCTCCGGCGCGACCTCCACGACGGACTCGGGCCGCAACTCGCGGGCATGACGATGAAGGCCGAGGCGGCGCGCGACCTCATCTGCGAGGACCCGGCCCGCGCCGACGCGCTTCTCGCGAGCCTCACCGAACAGGCGCAAATCTCCGTCGAGAACATCCGAAGCCTCGTGTACGCCCTCCGACCGCCCGCGCTCGACGCCCTCGGCCTCGCGGGCGCCCTCCGCACGCACGCCTCCGGATACGACGGCACCCCGAATGTCATCATCGAGGCGCCGGACGAGCTTCCGCCGCTCTCCGCCGCCGTCGAGGTCGCCGCGTACCTCATCGCCATCGAAGCTGTGAACAACGCCGTCCGCCACGCCGAGGCGAAAAGGTGCGTCGTCCGGATATCGCTCGACGAGGACGTGCTTCGGGTGGAGATCACGGACGACGGGCGGGGCTTCGGAGACGACTGCGGGACGGGCGTCGGCCTCGCCTCGATGTGCGAGCGGGCCGAAGAACTCGGCGGGGCGTTCGGAGTCGAGGAAACATCCTCCGGCGGGGTTCGCGTGGTGGCGACGCTTCCCCTCGAAAGCGGCGAGGCGTGAGCGTGGATCGGAACTTGTCGGAGGAGCGTGTGCCATAATATGGGAGATCATGCACCCTCGAATCTCTCACGACCGCGACGACGAAACTCCGGAGGGAAAAGTCCGCTGGTTCCGGAGTCTATCTTTGGAAGACCGCATGGAGCTTTTGTGCGAGTTCACCGAACTCGCGCTGACGGCTCGTCCCGAGCTTGCGAGGTCGAAAGATGCTGAACCGTCTGACGGACGTGTTCGCGTCCTTTCGACGCCACCGGGTTAAATACGTCGTCATAGGTGGAATCGCGGTGGTGCTCCACGGCGTGCCGAGGGCCACCTTCGATCTTCAAAGCGCGCGGCTTTTGGAACTCCCCGAGGAAGATTGAATGGAACCCATCCGCGTCCTCATCGCCGACGACCATCCCCACTTCCGGGAGGGACTCGCCGCGTTGCTTTCCTCCGCCGCAGACCTCGAAGTCGTGGGTGAAGCGTCGGATGGGCGGGAGGCGATCTCGCTCGCGGCGAGGCTCCAGCCGGATGTCGTCCTCATGGACATAAACATGCCGGAGGTCGGCGGCATCGAGGCGACGCGGCAAATCCTCCACACGAGTCCCCACATAAGCGTCCTCGTCATAAGCATGCACGAGGACGATGACTCGGTCTTCGCCGCGCTTCAATCCGGGGCGAGAGGGTATCTCCTCAAAGGCGCATTGAAGGCGGAGATCCTCCGTTCCATCCACGCCGTCGTGAGTGGGGAGGCCATCTTCGGCCCCGCCATCGCCCGGAAGGTGATGCGATGTTTCGCAAGCCCGCGTCCCGACGCGCCGGAGAATCTCTTCCCCGAACTCACCGAAAGGGAGCGAGAGATCCTCGCCCTCATCGCCCGCCACGAGACGAACCCCGAAATAGCGAAGCGTCTCCACCTCAGCCAGAAAACCGTCCGAAACCACGTCTCGAACATCTTCACGAAATTGCAAGTCGCCGATCGCGCACAGGCCATAATCCGCGCCCGAGAGGCGGGACTCGACCGCCACGCATAAACTCGTCTCGAAGGATGCGCGAAACCACCGAAGCGTGCATAGTTCGAACACACTCCCGCAAACACGAAAGGCGCGAAAATGACCTTCCTCCCGAAAGACTTCGACCCGCCGAAACTCCTCGAAACCGAACGCTTCCGCCTCCGCCCCATAACCATCCACGACGCGGTCAAAGACTACGACGCCGTCATGACGAGCCGCGAGCATTTGTGGAACATGTTCGGGGAGGTATGGAGATGGCCGCCCGAGGACCTCACCCTCGAAGAGGACCTCGTAGACCTCGCCTGGCACCAGAAAGAAGGCGAGCTGAAGTCCTCATTCAACTACGCGGTCATGAGCCTCGACGAGAAGCGACTCCTCGGGTGCGTCTACGTTGACCCGTCCGGCAAAGCCGACGCCGAGATCGCTTTCTGGGTGAGATCCGACGAGTCGGACACCGGCCTCGTATAAGTACTCGAAGACGCGGTGCGGGCATGGGTCGCCACCATGTGGCCCTTTGAGAACGTGCTTTATCCGGGCCGGGACATAAGCTGGGAAGAACTCGACTCGCTCCCGGACAAAAGCGGCTGAGGAGACGCCCCGAGCAGCCTGGCGAAGGCGTCGAGGGAAGCCATTATCTCCTCCGCTCTCACGCCTTTCGTTATGAAGACGACGCGGGTTCGCCTGTCCTCGTCCGGCCATTCGTCGAGGTGTCGCGGCGGATGGATGGTATGGTTCACGCCGTCGAGGACGACGGGGCCGCTCTCCCCAACGTCGAGCAGCCCCTTGACGCGGAGGATTTCCTCGCCGCGAGCGTGAAGCAGCATGCTCAGCCATGCCCCGAACGCCGCCCAGTCCACCGGGCCGTCGAACGTCAGCGAGACGGAACGTGTTTCCGACGCGTCGTGCGAATCTGTGGGATCGGACATGACGCGGACTGCCCCCCGACGCAGGAGATCGGACACCTCGACCTCTCCGAAGCTCGCCTCGACGATGTTCGCGGAAGGGTTGATGGAGCCGAGGCGGTGGATCAAACGCCGCGCTTTCCCGGCGCCGGCGATGTCCGCCTTCGTCACCACGACCACATCCGACGCCGCGAGTTGCTTCACCGCCTCCGGATTACGGTCGAGATGGAGGTCGCCGTTCACGGCGTCCACGGTGGTGACTACGGCCTCGACCTCGAAGCGGTGTTGCAGGACGGGATCGGAGAAGACCGTGTACAAAATCGGGGCCGGGTCGGCGAGCCCGCTGGTCTCGATGAAGACTTTGTCGAGGCGTGGAGCCTCGCCTAACGTCTCCACCAGAGACTCCACGAGGTCGTCCCGCATCGCGCAGCAAACGCAGCCGTTTCCGAGCAAAACCGTCCGCTCGTTCACGCGCCGGAGGAGATGGTGGTCGAGTCCGACCTCCCCGAACTCGTTGACGAGCACGGCGGTGTTCGGGGAGTCCGCAAGGATTCGGCTCAGAAGCGTCGTCTTCCCGCTCCCGAGGAAGCCCGTTACGACGGTTATGGGGATCTTCACCCGGCCCTCAGCTTTTCGAGGAGGCCCGGATCCAACGGGTCCGGCGCCTTCCCGAGCATCCTCTCCGCCGCCGTCCACACTCCGCCGAGATCGCCCATGATCTCCGCCCGCCCCTTCCCGTCGCGCAAAATATACTTCGTCCCGCTCCAGTCGGAGAGCTTCAGTCCGTAGCGAGACAACACCTCACCGACGAGCTTTGCCCTCTGAATGCGTCCGCGCCGGCGCATCATCTGGTACTCACCCTCCGGGATGCGCCCCTCCCTCACCGCGTCCTCGAACTTCCGGTCGGTCCAGTGGGGGCTGGCGACGAACTCTCCGCAAAGCACGCACATGGGTCCTCCAGTCGCTTCGCTCCGGTGAGTCGTGAATAGTGAGTGGTGAATGGAAAAAACAACTACTCACTATTCACCGCTTTTTCATTTCGGACGCTCGGGCCGGTCCATCGGGTAACGCTTTCGGAAGTCGTCGGCTAACTCCTCCATCGTGACCCAGCGTACTCCCTCATGCCCGTTTATGTGCTCGATGAGGCGTTCGTGCATGAGGAGGACTTGCGGACGACCGCTCACGTCCGGGTGGATGGTCATCGGGAAGATGGCGTAGTCCATCTCGCGGTACACCCAGTCGAATTGATCCCTCCACATCTCCTCGATGTCGCGAGGGTTCACGAAACCATGCGTCGCCGGCGAGGTCTTTATGAACATCATCGGCGGGAGGTCGTCCACGTACCAGTTTCCCGCGATCTTCACGAGGTCTATTTCCTCTCCGCGCACCAGTGGCTTCATCCACTCCGAGGCGGGCTTTCCATAGTCTATCTTCGTCCACGAGTCCCCCATCCTCGCGTAGTATGGCACGAAGTCGCGGTGTTGGAGCGAATGGTCGTATTTGTAGTTATATTTCAAGAGCAAATCGTTCGAGACGGCGGAGGCCTCCCACCACGGGGCGACGTTGCCGACGGGCTTCTTGCCGGAGACTTCCTCGATGAGATCCATGCATTTGACGAGGACTTCTTCTTCCTGCTCCGGGGTCATGGCGATGGGGTTTTCGTGGGAGTATCCGTGGGAGCCTATCTCGTGTCCCGCCTCCACGACCATCTCGGTTTCTTTCGGGAACGTCTCTATGGAGTGGCCGGGGATGAACCACGTGGTCTTCATGTCGTATTTTGCGAAGAGATCGAGCAATCTCGGTGTCCCGACTTCTCCGGCGAACATGCCCCTCGAAATATCGTCGGGGGAGTCTTCGCCGCCGTATGAGCCGAGCCATCCGGCGACCGCGTCGATGTCTATGCCGTATGAACAGAGGATTTCCTTCGCCATGACCTCCCTTTCCCTGGTTTTCCCGGACAAAGCATAGCATTGGCTCGCTTCGCTCGCGGTGAGTGGAGGAGGTGGAGGAGTAGTTTTTGCTTTCCCGACTCCTCCATCTCACTATTCCTCCATCTCCTCCGGGAGCGAAGCGAGCCATCACGCCGACCTCTCGCCGCTCCCGATGCGCGGGAACGGGGTGGTCGAGAAGATGACTTCGACGGGAACCTCGAAGTATTCGGCGAGTTTGAGGGCGAGGTGAAGGCTCGGACTGTATTCGCCGCGTTCGAGGTATCCGACGGTCTGGTAATGGACGCCGAGGGCTTCGGAGAGATCTCGGCGTGAGATGCCTCTTTCGGCGCGGAGCATGGCTATGCGGTTGTGTATGGTCTCGCTCATCGCTTTACGTCCACGGGCGTTGTATGGCCTTCTCCCGCCGCGCGTCCACACTGGAGCCGGACTCGCGGCGGGCCATCCGGCGGAGTACGACGGGGGCGAGGATCAGCCCGGCGGCGGCCCAAATTCCGAGGACGCCGACCATCTCCAAATGCCGCCACGAATCGCCGATCTCCACGCTCGCCAGCGAATCGGGGAGGAGAGCGGAGCGCATGCCGAGGCCCAGCCAGTAAATCGGGAAGACTTGCGCGATCCATTGCAGCCACACCGGGAAGGCCGTTATCGGGTAAAAGATGCCGGAGATGGCGATGAGTCCCATCTGGGGAAGCATGATGAGTCCGAGGCTGCGGGAGGTGGAGAACAGCGAGCCGAGTATCGCCCCTATGGGCATCGTCGCCACCAGGCCGAGCAGAAGAACCCACGCAAGGGTCGACCACGCTCCGGGATCGCTGAGCCGAAGGCCATCGAAGAGGAAGGCGCCCGGCGCCAGGAAGATCGCCACCGCAACGAGCGCCTGCCCGGCCCCCGTGACGACCTTGCCTACGAGGTAGCCTCTCATCCCGTTCGGTATGGCCTTCGCCCGCAGCAGGGTGCCGTCCTCTCGCTCAACGGTGAGTACCGCCGCGATGACGGTCAGGCCATTGAACGCCACCTGCATCCCGATCACGCCCGCTATCGTCGCCGCGCTCAGCGAAAAATTCGTGCCAGGCACCGACACTCCACGGAGGAGGAACATCACGATCAGGATGATCACCGGGAAAAACAAGTAGTTCCAGATATTCTGAAAGTTCGTGAGAGACTGACGAAACTCGATCCCTCCGCGCCTTATCCCCGACCGTACCGCCGTCATCGTCGGACTCATCGTCCCACTTCCCCGAACTTGTGAGTCGCGTTCTCTCGCTGTCCGGACTCGAATTGCCGCACGAGCGTCATGTATGCGTCCTCCAAACTCGCCCGGCGAACCTCCAAATCGGAGATCTCCTCGCCGTACTGACCGAACAACTCGCGGACGAACCTCGTCGCGTCCGTCGGCGCGTCCACGTAATGCCGACCGTCCCGGGTCCACTTCACCTCTGCGTTCGTGGACATCTTTCGCGAGAGAGCGTCCGCCGATCCGTTCGCGATGATCGCACCCCCGGCGAGGATGAGTATCCTGTCAGCGAGCTTCTCGGCCTCGTCGAGGTCGTGGGTGGTGAGAAGTATCGTCGTGTCTTCGAGATCCGACAAACGATGCACGAGGTCGTGGAACTCGCGCCTCGCGTGCGGGTCGAAGCCGGCGGTCGGCTCGTCCAGAAATAAAAGCTCGGGCCTCCCGACGATCCCGATGGCGACATCGAGCCTGCGACGCTGTCCACCCGAGAGTGAAGAGATCTTCTTCTCCGCCTGATCGCCGAGTCCCACGGTCTCGATCAGGTCGTCAACGTCATATGGTCGCTTGTGGCCCGGCGCGCCGTATGGCGCATAGTATCGGCCCAGATGAACGAGCAGCTCCCTCACCCTCCATTTACCGTGGTCTCGCCAGGACTGCAACACCACCCCCAGCCTCGCCCGCCACCGCTCGTCGCCCTTCGCCGGGTCCACCCCGAGTACCCTCACCTCCCCGGCAGAGCGCATCCTGAAACCCTCCAGGATCTCGATCGTGGTCGTCTTGCCCGCCCCGTTCGGCCCGAGCAACGCCAAAACCTCGCCCCGGTACGCGGCGAACTCCACCCCCTTCAACACATCCACCGACCCGTATCGCATCCGAAGCCCGCGAACCTCGATCACCGAGCCCCCACCCCACGGATCGCCGCCCTCAGACATCTCGCCTATCTCACTCCTCAAGATCAAGGAACCTCACTCTTCTATCCACTTCTCCTACAAACGATAGTAAATGTACTATACAAAATAGGGTTTGTACAATGATATTCGTCTTTTGCGGTGCCCTCCTCCCGCCTGGATTTCGGTTAATATGTTCGCTGGAGGCGAGCGAAAGGGAGTGGAGTTTGGGACTTTCGAGGGTGGCGGTACTTTCGCTGGGCGGCACGATCTCCTCGACGGGCGCGGGCGGCAAAGGCGTGGAGCCAACGCTGACGGGAGAGGATCTCGTCGCCGATGTGCCGCAGATAGCGGAGGTGGCCGAGGTCTCGGCGGCCTCTTTCCGGCAGGCATCGTCGGGAGAACTGACGGTCGCGGATCTTGTCGAGTTAGCGAAGGAGATCGAAGTCCGGGTGGATGAGGGAGCGGCGGGAGTCGTCGTAACGCAAGGCACCGACACCATCGAGGAGACCTCGTTCGTCCTCGATCTCCTCGTGGGGAGGGAAGAACCCATCATAGTGACAGGCGCGATGCGAAACCCCACACTCCCCGGCGCGGACGGCCCGGCGAACTTGTCGTCCTCGGTTCTGGTAGCGGCGAGCTATGCGGCGCGGGGACTCGGGACGGTCGTTG
>JBOHBL010000084.1:0-4023 GCA_050698295.1 Rubrobacteraceae bacterium
TATCTTCGTCGCCCGACCCGGCATGGTCCTCGACCCGCTCGCCGAACGTCCCGACGTCGTCGGCGCGGACCTCAGCGAAGTCGCCGAGGGCATCCTCGCAGCGGAGCAGAACTGGTAGCGTGGGATATCCTGGGAGCGTGGGCTTCCAGCCCGCTGAACGCCACATCCTGCTCTCATGCGGGCAGGATGCCCGCACCCCCAGAGAGGAAAGCCATCTTCTCTCGTATTCGAGTTGGAGATAGGCTCAGGGCCTGTGCAATTGGCTATGAGACGAGGCCGGAAGCCCGGCACTCTGCTACCCTGAACGCCATGCCCCACGCCATCGGCCTCGACATCTACGGCACGCTCGTTGACCCGCTCGCGATGAACGAGCGTCTCAGGCCCCTCGTCGGAGACAAAGCCGAACGCATGAGCGAACTCTGGCGCCAAAAGCAGATCGAATACACCTTCCGGCGCGGCCTCATGAAAAAGTACGAGGACTTCGGCGTCTGCACGAGACAGGCCCTTGAGGTCGCCGCGAAGGCTTCGGGCGTCGAACTCTCCAACGATGAAAAAGCAAAGCTCGTTGAGCACTACCAGGACCTGCGCGCCTTCCCGGACGTGATCCCGGGTCTCGAAGCGATGCGAGAGCGAGGACATCGGCTCGTCGCCTTCTCCAACGGCGTCGAGGCGACGGCGAGGACGCTTCTGGAGCGGGCCGGAGTCCTCGAACACCTCGAAGACGTCATCAGCGTGGACGACGTGAAGACCTTCAAGCCGAACCCGGTAGTCTACGAATATCTCGCGCGGAGGTTCGAGCGTTCCGCCGGCGAAGTCTGGCTCGTCTCGGGCAACCCCTTCGACGTGATCGGGGCGAAAGCCGTCGGGATGAACGCGGCGTGGGTCAAACGAAAAGAGGATGCCGTCTTCGATCCGTGGGGCATCGAACCGGACCTCGTCGTCCCCGACCTGGAAGCTCTCGCCGCCGAGCTTGGATAAAACCTCGCTCTTCGTCTACGGAACCCTCAAACGAGGCTTCCCCGCCCACGAACGTGTCTTCCAGGGCGAGAATGAGGTCGCCGAAGCCTTCGTCCGGGGAGAACTCTACGACCTCCCCGCCGGATACCCCGCTCTCATCGTCCCGAAGAAAGACATACTCGCTTTCGGCACGGACGACCGTCGCTCCGACGCGAAGGCGCAAGCGGAGCGAGTGTTTCCTCCAGGTGAAGCTCCGGGACCGGAAGAATCCGTCCACGGAGAGATAATTCTATTCGGAGACCCCGAAAGAACGCTCTCCTCGCTCGACGAATTCGAAGGATTTGATCCCGACGGCGAAAGCCTCTACCTTCGCGCCCTGCTCCCCGCCTGGACGGCCTCCGGTAAACCGCGCCTCGTCTGGACGTACGTCGTGAACTCTCCGGCAGGCACGCGACTCCCCGGCGGAAGATGGCCGCCGTGACCAGTTGCTAAACTAGCAACGTGAACATACTCGCCATCGACATCGGCTCGTCCTCGGTTCGGGCGTCCTTTTACGACGCATCCGGCTCCCCGGTCCCCGACACGGAGACGCAACTCGGCCACGGCCTCGCCTACACTCCCGAAGGCGGCGCGACGATAGACCCCGAAGAACTCCTCGAACTCACGGCTCGCGCCATCGACCGGACGCTCCAAAAGGCCGGAGGACTTGAAGTCATCGGCGTCGCCATGAGCACGTTCTGGCACTCGCTCCTCGGTCTCGACGAGAGCGGAGATCCCACGACTCCCGTCTTCGCCTGGGCGGATCGCCGCGCCGCCGAAGCCGCCCGCTGGTTGCGCGAGAGCCTCGACGAGACGCGAGTCCACCGCCGGACGGGATGCGTCCTCCACTCCAGCTATTGGCCCGCTAAACTCTCCTGGCTCTCGAATGAAAAGCCGGGCGTCTTCGAGAGAACAAAACGCTGGGCCTCCCCCGGCGAGTACATCCAGCTCCGGCTCTTCGGGGAGACGAGCGTCGGAACCTCGATGGCCTCGGCGACCGGCCTCTTCGATCAGAACGAGAAGACCTGGGACGATGAAACTCTCGCCGCGCTACCCGTCTCAGAAACCCATCTCTCCCCCATCTCCGACGAACCGGGCCGGGGTTTGAGAAAAGGATGGGCCGAGCGTTGGCCGGCGCTCGAAGACGTTCCGTGGTTTCCGGCGGTGGGAGACGGGGCGGCCTCGAACGTCGGGTGCGGGTGTGTCAGCGCAGACAAACTCGCGCTCATGGTCGGCACGAGCGGCGCGATGAGGATACTGTGGAAAGCGGACTCCGTCGAAACTCCGCCCGGAGTATGGCGCTACCGGGCCGACGAAAAACGAATCGTCATGGGCGGCGCTTTGTCAAACGGCGGCAACCTCGTCGAGTGGCTGCGCGAGACGCTGAAGTTGCCGGGACCGGAAAAGGCGGAGGAGTCGCTCTCGACACTGGATCCCGACTCGCACGGGCTCACTTTCCTGCCGCTTCTGGCCGGAGAGCGCGGTCCCGGATGGGCGGATCGGGCCAACGGCGTCATCGCCGGGCTCTCGATGTCGAGTACTCCGGTCGAGATACTCCGCGCCGCGATGGAATCCGTCGCCCTCCGCTTCGCCATCATCGCCGAGATGCTCGACAAAGCCTCCCCCGGCGAAAAAGAGATCGTCGCGACGGGAGGCGGCCTGCTGGGCTCTCCAACCTGGACCCGGATCATGGCCGACGCCCTCGGAAGGTTCGTCACCCTCTCGGCGGTCGAAGAAGCGTCGAGTCGGGGCGCGGCGTTGCTGGCCCTGGAGAAACTGGGCGAACTGGAAATAAACGAGCTCCATGCCCCGTCCGGCGAGACCATCGAGCCGAACGAACAGAGCCACCAAACCTACAAGCAAGCCCTGGAGCGTCAGAAGCGCCTCTACGACGCGGTGGTTTGAGGCTGATCGTAGAGACGTAGCATGCTACGTCTCTACCGCTCGTTCACCGGGACGTAGTCCGCTTCGCGGGGGCCGGTGTAGATCTGGCGCGGGCGGGCGATGCGGAGTTCCTCGTCGTGCATCATCTCGGTCCACTGGGCGATCCAACCAGGAGTCCTGCCGATGGCGAAGAGGACGGTGAAGGCGTTGGTCGGGATGCCCATCGCCTCGTAGATGATCCCCGACCAGTAGTCAACGTTGGGGTAGAGCTTGCGGCTCGTGAAGTACTCGTCGTCGAGCGCGCGCTTTTCGAGTTCGATGGCGACGTCGAGCAGCGGGCTCTGTTTCCCGGTCGCCTCCAGAACTTCGTCCACGTGCTTGCGGATGATGCGGGCGCGCGGGTCGTAGTTTTTGTAGACGCGGTGACCGAAGCCGATGAGCCTCTCGTCGCGGTTCTTGACGCCTTCGAGGAAGTCGGGGATGTTCTCGACCTTCTCGATGCGGTTGAGCATTTCGAGCACGGCCACGTTCGCCCCGCCGTGGAGCGGGCCGTAGAGTCCGGCGACGCCCGCCGTGACCGCCGAGAACGGGTCCACCCGCGAGGACCCCACGACGCGCACGGCCGCCGCGGAGCAGTTCTGCTCGTGGTCGGCGTGGAGGATGAAGAGGATGTCGAGGGCCTTTTCGAGGCGCGGGTCGGGTTCGTACTTGGGCTCGGCCATCTTGAAGAGCATCGAGAGGAAGTTGCCCGCATACGAGAGGTCGTTGTCCGGGTAGACGTAGGGGAGCCCGAGGGAGTGGCGATACGCGAAGGCCGCCAACGTGGGCATCTTGGCGATGAGGCGCACCGCCGAGACGTGACGCTGGTATTCGTCGTCGATGTCTTTCGATTCCGGGTAGAAAGTCGAGAGCGCGCCGACGGAGGCTTGAAGCATGCCCATCGGGTGGGCGTCGTGGCGAAAGCCGTCCATGAAGCGTTTGATCGACTCGTGAACGTAAGTGTGGATGGTGACCTGGTGGATCCAATCGGCAAGCTCCTTCTCGCCGGGTAGCTCGCCGTAGATCAAAAGGCGCGCGACTTCGAGGAAGGAGGACTTCTCGCATAGCTGCTCGATGGGGATGCCGCGATGTTCGAGGACGCCG
>JBOHBL010000085.1:0-1762 GCA_050698295.1 Rubrobacteraceae bacterium
GAGCTCGGGTGCGTCGGTCGCGCTGTGCGGGGAGTGCCAAAGCCAGCAGCACGGCGCGAACGCCGAGTGCTACGAACTACTCTGCCGGATCGCTCAACCCGCGCCACACCCGTTTTGTTGCCGCCGCCTCATGGCGATGAGGTCCAGGCGCCGATCCTCAGGCGGAGACGGCGTCGTAGATCTCGCCGACGAGCACCTCGATGGCGTCCTCGAGGAAGATCATTCCGCGGGTTTCCCCTGTGTCATCGACCGACAGTGCGATGTGGGAGCCGTGCTGACGCATCCGGGCGAGTGCGTCCTCGAGCTCCCCGTCACGCGCGACGGAGATGAGGCGGCGTAGGCGCTTGTTCGGGATGGGCAGGTTCTGCCCCTCCGGCGGGAGCTCCATGACGTCCTTCATATGGACGTATCCGGCGGGTGAGCCGGCCGTGTTGGCGACGACGTAGCGGGAGTATCCGTGCTCAGCGACCGCCTCACGGATGCCCGCGCCGGTGACGCCGGCCGGGAGCAGCACGATCCGCTCCAGCGGGACCTCGATGTCGGACACGACCTTGTCGGTGAACTCGAAGGCGCCGGACAGCGTGGCCGAGGCGTCTCCGAGCGTGCCCTCGCGCTCGGACTGCTCGACGATGCCCGCGACCTCTTCCAGTGTGAAGGCGCTTGTTGCCTCGTCCTTCGGCTGGACACCCGTCAGGCGTACGACAGCGTTCGCGGCGGTGTTGAGCAGCCAGATGATCGGCTTGAAGACTCGGGAGACGAAGACGAGAGGCGGCGCCAGGAGAAGCGCCGCACGGTCGGGAACGGAGAAGGCCATGTTCTTCGGGATCATCTCGCCGAAGACCACGTGGAGGAAGGTCACAAGCAGCAGCGCGATGACGAAGGCGATGACGCTGATCAGCTCGGGTGAGATCGGCGTGGCGCCGAGCGGATACTCCAGAAGATGGTGGATCGCGGGTTCGGAGACGCTGAGGATCAGCAACGAGCAGACGGTGATGCCGAGCTGGCTCGTCGCCAGCATCAACGTGGCGTGCTCCATGGCCCACAGCGTGGTCTTCGCGGCCCGGCTCCCCGCCGCGGCACGAGGCTCGATCTGGGAGCGGCGGGCAGAGATGACCGCGAACTCGGCGCCGACGAAGAACGCGTTTCCAAGCAGCAGGACGAACAGCCAGACCAGGCCGGGGACGTACTCGCTCATCGGATCTCCTCGTGGGTGTCGGCCGGACCGTGCTGGGCCGACGGCAGCAGGTCGGCAGCCTCGGTCGGGTCATCCGGAACGTACTTGACCCGGGCGACCCGTACGTTCTCGGTGCGCTCCACTCGCAAGGTCCCGGTAGGGACGTGAACCTCGTCACCGGTCTCAGGGATGCGTCCGAGCTCCGAGGCGAGGAAACCCGCCACGGTGTCCCACGCCTCGTTCTCAGGGATCCGTACGCCGGCGTGGGCGAGCAGCTCATCGGGACGCCAGCCCGCGTCGAACGTGATCGACCGGCCACGACGCGTCAGCGCGCCGCGGTAGTGGTCGTGCTCGTCCTCGAGCTCGCCGACGATCTCCTCGACCAGGTCCTCGACCGTGACGATGCCCGCGGTGCCGCCATACTCGTCGGTGACCACGGCCAGCTGGAAGCCGTCCGCGCGCACTCTTTGGAGCAACGTTGCTGCGGGGAGCGAGTCAGGAACACGTACGGGCTCGACCATGAGGTCGCCGGCCGTGACGGACTCGCGCTCGGCTGCGGGCAGGGCGAATGCCCGTTTGACGTGGACC
>JBOHBL010000086.1:0-1492 GCA_050698295.1 Rubrobacteraceae bacterium
CGGAGAGCTGGTCGAAGGAAACGCAATCGAGAAGGACGCCGCGTGATCATGGATCAATCCACAACATTTGACAATACCTCCGGGACTCAACGCTCTCCACCTGATGCTTTAGCTCCATTTCATTCTCCTCTTATCCGGATGGAAGCTCCGTCGTTCTTTGTGGTGGATTTCCAGGCTTCCCTGAATATTTCTTTGGGGAAAGCCATCCTGTAAGGAACGTCCACGCCCGCCCTGCGGAAAGCCTCCAGACGCCGGTTGTCGAGCGTGAAGAGCAGCTCCTCGCGCTCGACGAGGCGAACGGGAGGAACATCCTCTGGCCGAACGCGTCCCACACGCAATCCCTCCGCAAGGTCGTCTATCGTGCCGTCGTCGCCGAACCTGCAGCGAACACTAGCCTGGCTGAACCTTATCGGGTCCGGATCAAGGCGACCACGCGAACCTTCGGACATTTCGACGTTCTCGTCTCCTCTTAAAGACCGGCGAGAGCATACTATCACCGGCGTCGCAATCAGCGCGCCCCGCTCACGACTTCTCCAAGACCCCCGGGACCCCGGACAGAAAAAAAGGTTCCGAATTTCTCCCAAAAATACGTAAATTGAGTGATGCGGAGGGGTCGCAACCTGGTGGCATAAAGGACCTCGCAACCGAAGATCCCGAAAGGAGGATCACCATGAACGGAGAGAAATTCTCCTTCGACGAGTTGAGCCGGGGGATGGCCGAGGGGACCATCTCGCGCGGCAAGGCGATGAAGCTTGCGGGCGGGGCGCTGCTTGGAGCCGCTTTGCTGCCCTTCGCCTCGTCGGAGGCCCAGGCCAAGAAGAAAAGGAAGAAGGTCTGTAAGAACCCGTTTAACTGTGAGACTGGCCAATTCTCCAACTGTCAGGGCGACGAGAACTGCGTCTGCCTCAAGACGGCAAAGGGCGCCAAGAAGAAGAACTTCTGCCTCGACGCTCTCACCGAAGATCTCCCCGCCACCTGCGAAGAGATTCCGTCCTGCAGCGAGCAGAAGGACTGCCCGAACGGCACCATCTGCGTGGTGGATACTTGCTGCCCCGGCGGCGTATGCATCCCGAACAGCACCAAGTGCCCCAAGGTCAGGGAAGCCGGTGCTCGTACGGCGCGCAGATCGGCTCTGATAGGACGCTAGGAGACGAGGCGCGTACATCGGCAACGCCGGCTACTACGGCAATCGCCGGTAGAGAGGAGGCGCTCTCGGGCGTCTCCTCTCCTTTGCGGAGGCGCTGGTTCGTGGCGGAAGAGCACACGCGCAAGGTTCTCTCGATCTCGGTCCGGTATTCCGGCGGCGAGTTCGACCAGGTCTCCTTCGCGTCCGCTGCCGACGGTGTGGGCCACGCTAGCATAGTAGAATTGGGAGCGTGGAGCGGCATGGTCTCACAAAAGAAGAAGTCGTCCGGCGCGGACGCGAGATCTACGAGCGCGAGATCCGCGCTAAGGTGGAGCCCGAGCACGACGGCGAGTTCCTGGTCGTGGA
>JBOHBL010000087.1:0-1924 GCA_050698295.1 Rubrobacteraceae bacterium
CGATCGAATAAGCGAAGACGGCGCGGGCCGCGATCCCGCTCATCTCGAAGATAGCGGGGTTGCGGAGGAGGTTGAGAACCCCTCCCGGCGTCCCGACCGAGAACCCAGATATGTTGATCGCGAGCAATACCCACACGGAAACCGAGACAAGCACGCAGAACACCAGTCCCTGCAACGCTCCCGCCGACACGGTGAGAAGGACCCCCGGACGCTTGTCCCGCGACAGGGAATCGGCCCCGCTCGCCCATCTTCCGGCCAGAAGCGCGCCCGCCGCCCCCGAGAGCGCCGAGGACGCGAACGCCGAGACGAGGAACGGACTCAGGCTGAACGGGTCGTCGAAAGCCACCATAGCCGG
Source organism: Rubrobacteraceae bacterium (assembly GCA_050698295.1). Taxonomy (GTDB): domain Bacteria; phylum Actinomycetota; class Rubrobacteria; order Rubrobacterales; family Rubrobacteraceae; genus JACCWD01. The sequence continues at coordinate 356 of JBOHBL010000087.1, forward strand.
GAACACGGCGAGAACCAGCCCCCACAGGAGGCCGAAGGAGATCACACGTTTGCGGACCCTGGCGTTCATGGAGACCAGAATTTAGCCCATCGAAGGCGTTTCTTCAGCAAGACGTTTCACCATAAGGCGGGTAAAGTCGCCCGTCATCGCGGCGTTTACAATCGGGGGATGGAAGTCGATGCCAGAACAGCGAAGCAGATACTCGAAGAACGCGCCCGAGAAGCCGGCTTCGATGTCGTGGGCGTGACGAGAGCCGAGCCTCTGGAAAAAGGCGCAGAGAGACTGCGAGAGTGGCAGGAGTCGGGGATGGCGGCGGACATGGGCTACATGCGGCGTCCGGTCGAGCTTCTATCGAACCCGAAGAAGCTCCAGAAGAGCGCGAAGAGCGTCGTCTCGCTTGGCGTCTCGTACTATCCGGGGGATCACCCCGAGAACCCCGGAGGCGGAAAAGTGGCCCGCTACGCTTGGGGCCGCGACTACCACGAAGTCATAAAAGGACGCCTCTTCCGGCTCAGAAAAGAACTCGAAGAAGAAATCGGGACGAAGATCAAAGCCCGCGCCTTCACCGACGCCGTCCCGCTGCTCGAACGCTCGGCGGCTCAGCATGCGGGTCTCGGCTTTTTCGGACGGAACTCGTGCGTCATCAACGGGGAGGTCGGCTCGTACTTCTTTATAGCGGACCTGATCATGGACCTCGAACTCGAGCCGGACGAGCCCGGAACGGGGACGTGCGGGAAATGCGCGCGCTGCATGGACGCCTGTCCGACCGGGGCCATAAAAGCTCCCGGAGTCGTCGATGCCCGTTTGTGCATCTCGTATCTGACGATAGAGAACAAAGGAGAAATACCGCGGAGCCTTCGTCCGCTCGTCGGGGATTGGGCCTTCGGGTGCGACGTGTGTCAGGAAGTCTGTCCGTACAACAAGACCAAAGCGAAAAAGAGCCGGTGGCCCGAGTTCGATCCCTCCTCCGGCGCGGGACCGCGCCTCGAAATAGAGGAGGTCCTGAAAATACGGACGGACGAAGAATTCGAAGAGCGTTTCTCCGGCACGCCGTTGACGAGGCCGGGGAGGGCCGGACTTCTCAGGAACTGCTGCGTCGTGGCCGGGAATATGAAGAAAAAGAGTGCGGTTCCAGAACTTATCGAATGTTTGAGAGAAGATTCGTCGCCGCTCGTTCGGGGGCATGCGGCGTGGGCTCTCGGCGAGATGGGCGGCGCGGAAGAGGTCCTTCGCGAGGCGGAGAAGTTCGAGACCGACGAAAGTGTTTCAGATGAGATAAAACTCGCGCTCGCAAGATAACTCTTGCGATAGAATAGGGTTTGACCTATGGCGGATCAAGTCAATTACTATCAGGTTCTCGGGGTCTCGCGGGACGCTTCGCGCGAGGAGATACGCTCGGCGTACCGTCGTCTGGCGAAGGAGCGACACCCGGACAACGCGGGCGGCAGCGCGGACGAGTTCTCCCTCCTCCAGGAGGCGAACGCCGTGCTTACGGACCCGAACCGCCGTCGCCGGCACGACGAAGCCCTCGACCTCGCCTACGCCGCCGACCAGCTCGCCGACCTGGAC
>JBOHBL010000088.1:0-9192 GCA_050698295.1 Rubrobacteraceae bacterium
CCACGATACCGCTCCACCTCCGGCTCCTCGACGAGGAGGCGTTTTGTTCCGGCGACTACGGCACGGGGTATTTGGAGGGGTTGCTCGAAAAAGACTGACAACGGGCGAGAAGATCACGACGGCGCACTGGGATCGCGGATTCAAGCGGGATATGATGAGACGAGCGAAGGAGTAGAAAACGATGGAACTCACATACTTCAAAGACACGGACACCATGCGAATCACGTTCCGAGGCGACCTCGAAGGATATGATTCCGAGGAGATTTCACCGGGAATCGTCGCGGACTTCGCCGAAAACGGCGAACTCGTGGGCATGGAAATCTACGACGCGGCGTCGTCGAAGTTCGATCTCTCGAATCTCGTCCTCATGCGGCGAGAGAAAGACGGCATAGACGCCCGCTTCGACATCGGAACCGGATTCCTTTTGCGAGACTCCGGAGAAGCCCGCAGCGCATAGCAGCCCATCCGCATGAATTCGGGCCGCGCCTACATCGCACGACTCGGCAGTCGGGTTATTTATCGGGCTTCCTTTTAGATTCTTCGGCGGTCTTCTTCAGTCAGAGTTCTTTGGCTTTCTCAGCTTCCCATATGTCGCGCTTCCATTTCTCCAAAGCGTTCTTGTCCATTCGGGAGGAGCCTTTGCTTTTAGAGAAAACCATTTGACTATCCTCTCAGTCATTGTCTGACGACGTATCGGGTATTTTATCTTCGATGTCAAGCAGGCTCACCACGTCGGTGGCGACCCATCCGGATACTTCGTCTGTGGCATTCTTGCGTGAAACAGCGGCGGTGAGCCGGACAACCTTTTCTTCATTGTACGGAAGTTCCAGCCATGCTTGATCCACTGAAACCTCTCCAGGCTGGAGAATACTCGAATTCCCGAAAATGGAGTCTGCGCTCACCGGCTCCCAAGAACCATCGGACGCATCCCGGACATACGCCACGATTCTCGTTTCAGAAAGGTCTATCTCGACGCTCACCTGCCCCTTGTTCTCCGCCGAGACAACGGCGTTCACGTACAAAAACCATCGGCCAACTCCGCGGGAGCCTCTATGCCCACCTGAAGGCGCTCGCTATACGTCTCTTCCTTGAAGAACTTGTAGTACGCGAACAGCCCGCCGAAGATGAACGCCAAACCGGTCACGGTGGCCTCGAAAATACCGGATGCGGTTTCGACGCCTGCGAGCCATGCCGGGGAATCTTCCCTCGCAATAAGCGCGTAGCAAACCACAAGGAAAATCCCGACGATCACACCCGTGATGAGAGTGGCTCTGCCCAAGCGAAACCCCTTCGCGTTTATCGTCGCATTTTAGACGGGGGTTCCCCCTCACGCTACGCCTCGCCCTCTTCCGTATCGTCCTCAGGACGGTTCAAAATCTGGATGTCTCCCTCGCCCCACGTGAATCCGTCGCTCCTTTTGCACTATACGCTACAGTAAGTTAATCTCTCTGTGCGCACATCATTCAGGGGGCATTTGAACACGAGGAGGAGCATACGATATGCAGCAAAGCACTAGATTCCTTACTTATAAAGGAACTTCATGGAGACTGCTGCACTCTTTATGGATCGGCTGGACTTTTACTCTCGGTTTCTTTAGCTGGCTAGCCTTCGCGTATATAGGTATCAGAACGAGGCACTCAAGGTGGACGCTTTGGGCAATCCTGTACTCTGCACCTTTAATTGTGTTTGCTATCTTCTCTAGCGCGCCACAGATATGGATCACCGACGTTGCTCTTACTATCACCGTGATGCTGGGAATTTTTTCAATCATTCACGCTTTCTGGATAAGGAAAGAATACCTGCTTCGTCTCGAAATGCGACAGAACCAGATAAGCTCCGTGTCCGCCACTTCCAGAGGAAAGAGATGGGAGTGGCTACATTCTTTGTGGATGCTGTGGACCTTAACCTTCGGACTCTCTAGCTGGATAGCGTTCCTTTACATCGGGATCAGAACCCAGCGAGCTAGATGGATCATGTGGGGAATCCTTTACTTCGCAATTTTCCTGCTTTTTGCCGTATCGGAACCTATTTTTGGGCAGCAGAGTGAGATAACGGAAGCACTGACTGGACTGCTCATAGTGTCCGGAATCGTATCTATAGTACATGCTTTCTCGGTGCGATCAGACTACTTGATGGAGCTTGAAAACAGGCTCGGAGAGGAGTTTGGTGACAAGAAAATCTCCTACCAGCCAGAGACTGAGCAAACTATACAAAGCGAGAGTACATCATCGAAACAGAGAAATGAGCAGCCTGAGAGTCCTGAAGGGCCAGTAACAGCTACGGACTTGACGGAAGATAAGCCCGTGGAAGGCCATTCGACCTCTCCACATACGGGCACCATTTCAACACCATCCGCACGCAAAGCCACTGAGACCGGACCTACCCGAATCAGTGAAGTCCTTACAGCATCTAGTCCATCTTCAATTTCAGAAACGTATCCTTTGCCTCTTGCGTACAGTTGGTCGCTTCTAGCAAGCCTGTGGGATCCGCGCGACCGCTACAGAGAGCAGCTTCGACATGCCGAGAACATGCTGGCGTTCTTGGGATCAGTTTCGCTCGCTCTTCTGGAGGGACATGATTACGCAGAAGCCGACATTGACCCTAAGATACCCTGGCAGGGTGGGATATCTTTCGGAAGCTGGAAGCTGGTCATTCAAAGGAGCGCGAGAGTGCTTCGAAAGAAAGATCATTCGCTGGCATCTGCCATATGCAGGCTAAACATTGGATCGGAAAAGAAAGGGTTCGGTGCTGATATCGCACACCTCATAAGCGTGCGGAACGATTATCATCACGGTCGCGGGCCCTTGATCGAGGAAGAGATCGTCAAAGCGTCAAATGAAGCACAAGAGAGGTTGCAACGGTGCATGGAGGCAGTGTCTTTCCTTACTCAGTACCCTGTTCGTCTGGTTCAAGACTTTGACGTTGATCGCCACAACGATGGATTCTCGCTGAAGTGCTTGCGGCTAATGGGGGATGGCCCAGGATTTTCGCAGGAGAAAGTAGATTTCCCCAGAGCATTGCCTCGCGGCGATCTCGTCTTGGATATGGGCAATGGAGAATGGCTATCTCTGTATCCGTTCATCATAGCTTCTAATTGCCCGCGATGCCGATACAGAGAGACTTACTTTGTTGACCGATGGAACGACAGAAAAGGCATCGTGGTGATGAAAAGCTTCGAGCGAGGCCACCCCGAAGATAGGGGAGATGTGTCCGATTCGCTGGCTAGGCTCATTTGACATCGAGGCCAATTTCAGCGGCGACGTTGTTCGTCTAGCCTTCATCACCCCTCACAAAAGAAATACGAGCCGCATCTCCATAACGCGACCCGTACATTCTAGCTTCGGGCGTGGATGGAAGTTACGAAGCGGCCTCGCCGACGGCGCGTCCGAGGATGGAGAGTCCTTCATCGAGCTGCTCGTCGGTGATGACGAGCGGCATGAGCACGCGGACGACGTTGCCGTACGAACCCGCCGTGAGGAGCATGAGTCCCTCCTTGAGAGCGTGGTGGCGGACTTTCTCGGTGCGCTCGGGGTCGGGAGTTTTTGTTTTCGCTTCCTTGACGAACTCGAGTCCGGCCATCGCTCCGAGGCCGCGGGCGTCTCCGACGAAATCGGGGTTGTTCGACTGTATTTCTTTGAGGCCCGAGAGGAGACGCTCTCCGAGGGCTTCCGCCCGGTCGAGGAGACCGTCTTCCTCGAATGCTTCGATGACGGCGAGCGCGGCGACGCACGAGACCGGGTTTCCACCATACGTCGTGCCGATGCCGCCCGTGTGGACTTTGTCCATTATTTCGGCGCGTCCGGTGACTCCGGCTATTGGCATCCCGCCGCCCATGCTTTTGGCGGTCACGACGAGTTCGGGTTCCACCCCATAATGCTCGCTGGCGAACATCGTCCCGGTGCGTCCGAAGCCGCTTTGTATTTCGTCCATTATGAGGACGATAGCGTGAGCGTCGCAAAACTCCCGGAGCTTCCGCATGTCGTCCTTCGGCCACGGGAGGAAGCCGCCCTCTCCTTGCACAGGCTCGACGATGGCGCATCCGACCATCGAGAGATCCACGCTCGAAAGCGTCCGCTCGAAGCTCTCGAACCAGTCCTCGTCGGGACGGCGATACGGGTACGGCGCGGGGACGCGGTGGACCTCCGGGGCGAGCGGCCCGAAGCTCTTTTTGTACGGGTTCGCCTTCCCGGTGAGGGTCGCGGCGAGGAGGGTGCGCCCGTGGAAGCCGTTCTCGAAGGCGAGGACGCCCGGCTTTCCGGTGTATGCGCGGGCTATCTTCACCGCGTTCTCGACGGCTTCGGCGCCTGAGTTGACGAGGAAGGACTTCTTCTCGAAGTTGCCCGGCGTGATCTCGTTGAGCTTCTCGGCGAGTTCGAGGTACGGTTCGTACTGGGTGGCGTAGTAGCAGGCGTGGGTCAGCTTCTCGACCTGCTCCTTGACCGCCGCGACGACCTTCGGGTGCGTGTGTCCGACGTTCATCACCCCGATGCCGCCCCCGAAATCTATAAGCGTGTTTCCGTCCACGTCGGTTACGAGGGCGCCGTTCGCCTCGGCGGCCCAGATGGGGATGGCGGTTCCGAGGCCGGCGCTTATGGCTTTCTCTCTTCGTGCTTGGAGGGCGAGGCTCTTCGGCCCCGGAATCTCGGTTCTTATTTGGGTGGACTTGAGCATGCGCCGCTCCTTCTCTTCGCTGTTTCGTTTGGGAGTATAGCCGGATTCAGTTTCCCGCATCGTACTCCGGCACATCCATCGAGAGCAAGAAAACGACCCCGATCACACTCCACGCGCCCACGATGATCCACTCGGGAACTCCGAGTCCGGCGGGCATCCCCGGCAAATATTGAATCCCGATGCCGACGCTGAGAACGACGGCGATGATTCCAATGACCGGCCTACGCCCCGCCCGGAACGGACGCTCCATCTCCGGCTCGTTGCGGCGCAGGAAGAGGAAGGAAAGAGCGACGAGAAAGTAAGCTGTGACGATGCCGAGACCTCCCGCGTTCACGAGCCAGCCGAGGGCGCTGTCGCCGAAGAACGGCGCGAGTATCGAGAGGCCGCCGATGAGGAGAATCGCGTTCGAGGGAGTTTTGTATCTCGGGTGGAGGCGACCGAGCCACGCCGGAAGCATCCCCGACTCGGCCATCGCATAGAAAATGCGGCTGCCGCCGACCATGAAGCTGTTCCAGCTCGTGAGGATGCCCGCCACCCCGCCGAGGATGAGTATGTTCGAGAAGAACGCGCTCCCGAACAAGTTCCCCATCGCGTCGGCGGTCGCAAGCTCCGTGTTTTCGAGTTGCGACTGGCTCATCCCCGCCCCCACGCCCACGATGATGAGGATGTACCACGCCGCCGCCATGATGACGGAGAGTATGAGGAGCGCGCCGATCTGACGGTACGGTAGATTTATCTCCTCGGCGGACTGCGGGATAACGTCGAAGCCGACGAAAAGGAACGGCGTCGCGATGAGTACCGCGAGTATCCCCGCCGCGCTCACCGAGAACCCCCCGGCGAAAAGAGGCTGGAAGTTTCCGGCCTCGCCGCCGACGAATATCCCCACAAACAGCAACACCCCGACGCCGAGGAGGAAAAGAACGGCGATCATCTGAAAAATCGCCGACGGACGGATGCCGAAATAATTGAGCGCGGTGATGGCGACGGCTCCCACGATCCCGATCATGACCCAACTAAAATAAACATCATAATCCGCGACCGTCCACAAAAGCCCGACCTTGAAATCCGGCAAAATGTATTCGAGGGTCGTCGGGAGGGCGACGGCCTCGAAGGCGACGACGGAGGTATATCCGAGCGCGATGGCCCAGGAAGCGACGAACGCGCTCTTCGTCCCGAGCGCGCGCCAGGCGTAGTGATGCTCGCCGCCAACCTTCGGCATCGCCGAGACAAGCTCCGAATAAGTCAGCCCGACGAACACGACGAGCAGACCGCCGATGACGAAGGCGAGGATCGCACCGAGGCTCCCCGCGTCGAGCAGCCACGAACCCGTAAGCACGACCCACCCGAAGCCGATCATCGCCCCGAACGACAGCGCCAGCACATCCCCCCGACCGAGTACCCGGATAAAGCTCTCGCCGCCGTTTCGTTCGCTCATGCGGAACCGCCCTTCAGAGTGGAAGTCGCGCTCCCACCTTCTCGATCTTCCGGCCTCTAGCCGAGCAGCTTTGCCGGCTCCGTGTACGAAAGCCCGTGCGCCTCGGCGACCGGCTCGGAGACGAGTTCCCCACGCAACGTCGAGAGACCTTTCGCCAGAGCAGTGTCTCCCTTCGCCGCGCCGACCACACCCTCCTCGGCGATCTTGATGAGGTAGGGCAACGTCACACTCGTCAGAGCGAGCGTCGCGGTCCTCGCCACCGCGCCCGGAATGTTCGCCACGCAGTAGTGGACGACGCCTTCTTCGACGTAGGTCGGGTCGGAGTGCGTCGTCGCTCTCGCCGTCTCGATGCACCCTCCCTGGTCGATGGCGACATCGACGGCGACGGATCCCGGCCTCATGCTGGCGATCATCTCCCGACTCACGAGCTTCGGGGCCTTCGCTCCGTGCACCAACACCGCCCCGATGACCACGTCGGATTCCCTGACGTAGGCCGCGGTACGGGCTCTGTTCGGAATAACCAGATCCACCCTGCCTCCGAAGATGTCTCCGAGATAAGCGAGGCGTCTGGGGTTGATATCGAACAGCCGCACTATCGCCCGCATCCCAACGGCGATCTTGGCCGCCTCCAGCCCAACGACCCCGCCCCCGATAATGGTAACCCTCGCCGCAGGCGTCCCCGGAACCCCGCCGAGAAGAAGCCCCGCTCCCCCTTGTGGACTCTCCAAACAATGCGCCGCCGCCTGCGTCGCCATCCTTCCCGCAACCTCGCTCATCGGGGTGAGAAGCGGCAGGCTCCCGTCGTCCAGTTCCACCGTTTCGTAGGCGATTGCGTCTATTTTTCGCTCTATCAAAAACTCCGTTTGTTGCTTGTCGGCGGCGAGGTGCAAATACGTGAAAAGTTGCTGGCCCTCCTTGAAGAGTTCGTATTCCTCCGGGATGGGTTCCTTGACCTTGACGATCAGTCCGGCTGAATCGAAGACTTCTTTCGCGGAGCCCGCGACCCTTGCTCCGGCTCTCTCGTACTCCTCATCGGAGAAGCCCGCTCCGCGTCCCGCGCCTTGTTGAACCACGACTTCGTGGCCGTGGTGGACCAGTTCGGCGGCCCCGTCCGGCTGCATCGAGACGCGGCCCTCTTTGTCCTTGATCTCCTTCGGAACCCCGATCACCGTCGGCATTTTTCCTCCTTATGTCGAGCAACGTCCTTACCTTATATCAGTCGATTGCGTTACAGTAAACATTGAAGGCTTGAATACCATCGCGCGTATAGGAGTTATACTGATCTTTTAAAGGTGTGCGCTTGACATTATTTTGGCGGGAGGGAGCTTGGCGACCAGAGAAGGCTCCGTAGGGTTTTCGATAGGCGAGGTTTCGCAGGCGATAGGTCTGGCTCCGCAGACTCTGCGGCTCTGGGAGCGCGAACAACTCATCAGGCCCCGCCGCACCGACCGTGGGTACCGCGTCTACAGCGAATCCGACGTCGAACGGCTACGCAAGATCAAACGCTTGAGGAAGTCCGAAGGGCTGAACTTCGCCGCGATCCGGAAGTCTCTGGGCCCTCCTCCGGAGAACGAAGAATCCGACAGAGTCCCCGAAGAACCCGAAGGCCGGAACCCCGGCGAGAGGCTGAGGCGATTGCGCGTGAAGTCGCGCAAGACTCTCAAATCCGTCTCCGAGGCCACCGGGCTCTCTATCTCTTTTATCTCCGCCCTCGAACGTGGGGGCTCGGGGGCCTCGGTGTCGTCGTTGAAGCTGCTCGCCGGCGCCTACGGCGTGACGATGCGCGAGCTCTTCGGGGCGGATCTGGACCAGAAATCCCCTCTCGTCCGGGAGTCGGAACGCCCGATCATGCGCTGGGACAACGGCGTCCGCTTCGAGGAGATGACGACCGGCGAGAAGGTCATGGACCCCTCGTATATCAAGGTCCCCTCCGGCGCCGGCAGCGAAGGCTTCTATTCCCACGAAGGCGAAGAGTTCATCTACGTCATATCCGGCGTCCTCCACGTCGAACTGAAAGACCAGGAAACCTACGTCGTGGGTCCCGGCGACACGCTGTACTTCTACTCCACGACCCCGCACCGCTGGTGGGCTGAGGACGGCCCCGTCGAAGCCGTCTACGTCAACACCCCACCAACCTTCTGACTCCGTGGACCTGAAATCATCGTTCGAAGAGCTCGCAAGCTCGGGGAGTTTGGAGCCTTTCCGCGGGTTCATCGAACCCGTCGGATCCTACGACCTCGAACACGGCAGCGACCTCGTCCACACTCTGCGCGTCTTCTTCGCCGCCAACGCGAACGCGAGCGAGGCCGCCGACAGACTCTTCTTGCATCGCAACAGCTTGAGATACCGTCTGGAGAGAATCGAGGAGCTGACGGGGTTAGACTTGAAGGACCATCGCTGCAGGCTGGCTTTGCAGCTCGGCCTGCTCGCAATCGAAGGAGAGGAGAGGAACCTATGAAGCTCAGTACCCGAAACAGGCTCCCCGGCACCATCACGGAGATAGTCAAGGACGAGGTGATCGCCAAAGTCTCCTTGCAGGTCGGAGACAATCACGTGGTCTCCCTCATAACCCGCGAAAGCTGCGACGAGCTCGGCCTGGAGGTCGGCCAGAAAGCCACCGCCCTCGTCAAAGCCACCGACGTCATGCTTCTCACCGACGAAGGCGTCGCCTAGTCCCGATATTCGACGGCCTTCCGGGTCAAATAGCGCACCGTGAGGATGACGGCGAAGGCGAATCCCAAAACCAGCAATGACAGCGCCACGGCGGCGTCGAGGTTGCTTTGAAATTCGGTATATATCGCGAGCGGGATGGTTTGCGTCACGCCCCGGAAGTTCCCGGCGAAGATGATCGTCGCCCCGAACTCCCCCAAAGCCCTGGCCCACGCCGTGATCGCCCCGGCGACGAGAGCGGGGAACGCGAGCGGGACCGTTACCCGGAAGAACGCCGCAAGGCGGTCCGCGCCATCCACGAGCGCGGCCTCTTCGATGTTTGGATCCACCTCTCCGAAGCCCGTCGCCGCCTGCCGCACGTAGAACGGCACAGCCACGAAGACCTGGCTCAACACCACCGCAATCGTGGTGAAGCT
>JBOHBL010000089.1:0-2803 GCA_050698295.1 Rubrobacteraceae bacterium
GGCCGTCTCCACCCTCCGCCTGACGGCTCGCGACTACCTCGACTCGCGGCCCGTCGTCGCCGAACTCGAAGCCATAAGCCGCGCCATCCTCATCGCCGAGGAGACGGGATGCTCGCTCCACATCGTCCACGTGAGCGCGGGGAGAGGCGTGGCTCTGGTCGCGGCGGCCCGCGAGCGCGGCGTGGACGTCACGTGCGAGACGTGCGCCCACTACCTGGTCCTCACCGAGTGGGACATGGAAAAACTCGGGGCCGTCGCCAAGTGCGCCCCGCCGCTCCGTCCGAAGTTCGACCTCGAAGAATTATGGGATGAGCTTTCAGCCGGCAACGTCTCGTTCGTGACCTCGGATCACTCGCCGTGTCCGCCGGAGATGAAGTCCGGCGACGACTTCTTCCGGGCGTGGGGCGGAATCTCCGGCTGTCAGTCTCTCTTCAACGTGATGCTCGACGAGGGTTTCCATGAACGAGGACTGTCGTCGGAGCGAATCGCCGCGCTCGTTTCCGGGAACGTGGCGGAGAGATTCCGGCTTCCCGGAAAAGGCCGCGTCGAAGTCGGGGCGGACGCGGATCTCGCGCTCGTGGATCCCGGCGTACGCTTCACGCTCCGAGAGGACGACCTCTTTTACCGGCACAAGGTCAGCCCATACGTCGGGAGGGAGTTTCGAGGAAAAGTCGTCCGAACGATGGTCCGCGGGACGACGGTGTTCCGGAATGGAGAAGTCGTCTCGGGGCCAGTTGGAAAGTTCATAACGCCGGAAATCGCATAGAAAGGAAAGACTTATGAGCGACGTGAAGATAACGGCGGGACCGTACGAGTTTCTGGCGAGGTGGGAAAGAGAAAAATCTCCGAAGACGTGCGAGGCGTTCGAGAAACTTCTTCCTTACGAGCAGAAAATAATTCACGGTCGGTGGAGCGGTGAATCTTGCTGGATCCCACTCGGAGACTACGACCTCGGCGTCGGTTTCGAGGACGCCACAAGCTACCCTCAAGCCGGTGAGATCCTCTTCTACCCCGGCGGCTACTCCGAAACCGAGATCCTCTTCCCGTACTACGGCACCCACTTCAAAAGCAAACTAGGCACCCTCGCCGGAAACCACTTCCTCACCATCACCGAAGGCCACGAGAACCTCCGCGCTTTAGGCGAGATGACGCTCTGGGAGGGCGCGCAAGACGTTGTTTTCTCCGAAAACAAGGAGGAATAGAGGAGATGGAGGAGTGGAGGAGTCGGAAGTACAAAATACTATTCCTCCATTTCCTCGACTCCTCCGGGAGCGACAGCGACCTCGTGGGGTATACTTGACCAAATAGTTCCGATAAGCGGAAGTTTGTTTTTACGTCAGGAAAGTGAGTGTGTCGCGTGGCGGATACGGCTTCGAAAAGGTCCTCTGGCTCCAATGGGTCTGGGGTTCAGTCTCTGGAGAGGGCGCTGGACATTCTGGAGTTATTGGGGAACGCGCAGGACGAGCTTGGGGTAACGGAGATCGGACCTTCCGTCGGGCTTGCGAACGGGACGGCGCACCGGCTCCTCTCCACGCTGACGCACCGCGGCTACGTGCTTCGCAACCCGAAGACGAGGAAGTATGCTTTGGGTCCGAAGACGCTGTATCTGGCTTCGTCGGCGGGGGAGAAGCTCGGGCCTCTGGCGCGGCCATACATGGAGGAGCTCATGGAGGTCAGTCGGGAGTCGTCGAATTTGGCGGTTTTGGATCGGGATTCGGTGGTGTACCTGGATCAAGTCCCGGCCCAGCGCATGGTCCGCATGTTCACCGAACCCGGTAATCGCGTTACGCCCCATTCGAGCGGGACGGGAAAGGTGCTTTTGGCGTATCAGCCGGAGGAGATCGTGGATTCGGTCATCCGACGGAGCGGCCTCCCACGATACACGCCCCACACCATCACCGACCTCGGACGGCTGAAAGAGGAACTCGCGACGATACGCGAGCAAGGATACGGCATTGACTCCGAGGAGATGGAGGAGGGTGTGCGGTGCCTCGCCGCCCCCGTCTTCGGCCCCGACGGGAATATCCTCGCCGGAATAAGCATCTCCGGCCCGGCGGGACGCCTCGACGAAGACGGCCTCGAAAAATTCATCCCGCACATAAAACGCATCGCGGACGACTTCTCCCGGAGTCTCGGCAACGAGGGATGAGGCGGATCCCCTTTGGCTCGCTTCGCTCGCGCTTTTGGCTTTTAAAGCGGTTTTCAGAAAGGCTGCGCCATCCCGAAAACCGCGCACGCTTCGCTTGTCAGCCAAAGACAAAAAGCTGACGGCTGAAAGCTCTATTCCGAAAAACGACTTCGCCGCCGTGTGTGACGAGTGAGGTTCTTTCGAGGGCGTTCATGTCTGTGAGCGGGTCTCCATCCACGACGAGGATGTCGGCGGTTTTGCCGCGTTCGAGGGTGCCGGTTTCGTCTTCGATGCCGCTCGCAGTCGCGCCGCCTTCGGTGGCGGCGGAGATGACGCGCATCGGGGAGAGGCCGGCGGCGAGCCAGTGTGCTATTTCGTCGGACATCATGCCGAGCTCGACGCCGGGATAGCCGCCGTAGTCGTCGCCGAGGGCGAGGGTTCCTCCCGCCGCCTCGAAGCGCCGGAGATTGTCGTACATGACGGGGAGGGTGGTGGCGTTCCACTCGGCGGCGGTCCCGTTCGTTTCGGCGATGAGCTGGTACACGTCTATGGTCGGGACGAGGGCCACGTCGCGCTCGACCACGAGGGAGATGAGGTCGTCCGGGATGGTGTCGCGGGGGGAGTGGGCGGCGTCGTCCACGCCGTTCTCGACGGCGCGGCGGAGTCCGGCGGCGG
>JBOHBL010000090.1:0-1096 GCA_050698295.1 Rubrobacteraceae bacterium
TGGATATAATCCTGCATTTGATAAAGGCTCCGCTCGCACGAAAGAAGCTCGTCCCCTCCATAAACCCGTGTGCGAGCGGCTTCGGCGACGTAAATGTGCGATTGGCGCGTCCTCGCTTCGAGAGCGATGACCTCGGGGCCGAAGGTGCGCGGGGAGACGGGGTCGAGGTGGCGGCCCGCGAGGTCGCGGTACCGGGCGACCCCGCTGTTCTCGACGCGGGCGTCGAGGGAGACGATGGCCTCCATCTTCCCCGACCAGTTTTCGGGTGTGATCCTCCACTCCATCGCCGCGTGGTGCATGTCGGCCATGCTCACGAACCGCCGGGTATGGAGCGAGGTCTCGCGCCCCGCCCGGTCGCGGAAGCGGAGCTTCCGAATGAGCGTCGCGTTTCGGATGTCGTACTCGTGGCGGTACGAGAGGATCTCGATATTCTCCATCCCGACGGCTTCCTCGCCCTCGATGCGAAGTTCCAGCAAAGCCCAGTTCGGGAGGTTCACGAGATCCTCATTCAAAACCGGAACCCCGGCCATGATGGTCGTCTCCCGGTTGAAACCCCCGTGCATATACGTCCCCGGATAACTCACCCCGTCGGCCTCCGACCACGAGAGCGCCCCCCGGGTGCAAAAATACCCGTTCCCCGTCGAAGTGAGCGCCTCGCGAAGACCCTCCTCTTTCGGCTCGAAGTAATCATATGCCAAAGTCCAGTTCGTCATCGAGTCCCTCCCTCATCCAATTTCCTCTTCGCGGCGCAGCAAACACGAGCCACCCGACCGTCCGGCAACGCCACCCGGCACGGCCCCATGGAGTCGGCCACATCTGCGGAGTGGCAAATTTCACAGCATTCCGACGTGTCCACGAGGCTCAAACTTTCGAGTTCTTCGCACCCCGCGGCGCTCGTCCGAAAGTCTGTTTGCAAAGTCTCCTCCTTTTGAGTGCCGGGAGTGGGGAGGCGCTTCGCTTCGCTCGCTTCGGAAGTCGGGAGTCGGGATGCTCTCGACTCTCTCCCCGAGACACCTTCGCCTTTCCGTCCGAGGGACTCATCGCCGTACGCGAACGTGGCGGATGCGGGCTTCGGTGCCATGCCTTTCCCCACTCC
>JBOHBL010000091.1:0-1805 GCA_050698295.1 Rubrobacteraceae bacterium
CATGGTGGACTTCGCGATGGAGAGGGTCGTCTCCCTCATCTCACGGTACGCCGGAGGGGAGATCTCCCGCGACACTTTGAGCGAATACCCGGAGCCGGTTTCCCCGTGGCGGGTTCCGATGCGGATCGCGCGGGCCGAGCTTTTGCTCGGGATGCCCGTCGAGAAGGGCGAAGCCGTCACCATCCTCGAAAAGCTCGGCTGCGAGGTCGAAGAGGAAGATGGGCGACTTTCCGCCCTCGTGCCGACGTTCCGGCGCGACCTCGAACGCGAAGCGGATCTCATCGAAGAAGTCGGGCGCCTCATCGGCCTCGACAAAGTCCCCGAAGAACTCCCGAAGACATCCCTTCCCGGCGGCCTGACGGCCGCTCAAAAAAGGACGCGTCTTCTTCGCCACCTCCTCGCGGACCTCGGGCTTTCGGAGGCGATGCTTTATCCGTTCGGCCCCGTTCGGTGGCGAAACGACCTCGGACTCGATGGGGAACCCGTCCGCCTGTCGAACCCGCTCAGCCGCGAGATGAGCGAGCTTCGGACGACGATGCTCCCCGGCCTCCTCGACGCGACCTCCCGAAACCGCGCCTTCGGAGCGCCGGGGAACGGAATCTTCGAGGTCGGACACGTCTTCACCCCGACCGAAACCCCCGATCGCGACGCCGCCCTCCGCTTCCGCGCGAGAGGCGAGAAGGGCGGAAACAGCGAACCCGAACTCATGGGTGTATCGGAAGAGGCTCGGGTCGGGGTCGTCCTCGCCGGAGAAGTCCGCCCCGCCGGATGGAACGTATCGGCGTTCGAGGCCGGTTTCTTCGAGGCGAAAGGACTCGTCGAGCGTCTCGTGCCGGACGCGACCTTCGAGCCGGGCGGAGAACCGTTCCTCCATCCCGGCCGCTCCGCCGTGATAAAGGTCGGAGGAGAGAAAGTCGGCTGGGTCGGGGAGATCCACCCGGAGGTCGCGGAGAAATTCGACATCGAAGAGTGGCCGCTCGCCGCGCTCGAACTCGACCTTTCGGCGTGCCGTCCCGACCCGGAGCCTCGCTTCGAGCCGTTCGTCAACGTCCCCGCCGTGAGCCGCGACCTCGCGGTCGTGGTCGAGAGCGACGTCCCGGTGGGCGAGATGCTCACGGAGATCCGCGCTTCCGGGGGCGACTTTCTCGTCGAGTCCCGCGTCTTCGACGTGTACGAAGGCTCGCAAGTTCCCGAGGGAAAGAAGAGCGTCGCGTTCGGCTTCGTCTTCCAGGGCGACGAGACGCTCACGGACGAGGTCGTCAACGGCGAGCTTCGAAACATCTCCGCGAAGCTCGAAGAGGAGTTCGGGGCGAGAGTTCGCTCGTAAGGCGGCTTCGCCGGAGCGACCGAAGGGAGCGACCCGAAAAATACGTACTTTGAGCGATGCGCCGTGATGGGGCCGGTTCTATGATGGCTATGAGATCGGGGAAGTCCCCGTCCGCTCGGAGAGGAGGAAAGGGATGGCGCACGAAAAGACGGCGCGGCGGCGCGGCGAGGCCGTGCGGATATGGATGCTCGGAGGATTCCGGACTTCGGTGGGGAGGCATGTCGTCGGCATGGGCGACTGGCGCGGGAGGAAGGCCGCGAGCCTCGTCAAACTCCTCGCCCTCTCCGAGAAACACCGCCTCCACCGGGAGGAGGCTGTGGCTCTTCTTTGGCCGGACCTCGACGCGAAGGGCGCCGCGAACAATTTCCATCGCACCCTCCACTTCGCCCGTCGTGTCCTCGGCTCCGGATCCCTGCCATTGCGCGATGGCCTTCTTTCATTGTGTCCCGAAAGCCCTTTGTGGGTGGACGCGCGAGCC
>JBOHBL010000092.1:0-6342 GCA_050698295.1 Rubrobacteraceae bacterium
CCGATGTAGAGTTTGTTTTTTTCCATGATCTCGAACACTCCGTCCGGCACCATGTACCGGACGCTTTTTCCCTGCAGGATCCTGCGTCGTATCCCGGTCGCCGAGATGTCAACCCGCGAACACTCGACCGGGAAGATGCGGTCGAAGTTTCGGAGTCCGGCTTCGAGGTGATCGAGCTTCGAGAGGTCGGAGCCGGGCCTCGTGGCCGCTACCATGACGACTTCTTCGAGGAGTTTGTCGGGCTCTTTCCACGTCAAGAGGTTCGAGACTTCGTCGGCGCCGGTTATGAAGAACCAGTCGTTGCCGGGATATTTTTCCTTGAGCAGCGGTACGGTATCGACGGTATGCATCGCGCGTCCGGCGTCGACTTCGATCCTCTCGACCTCGAAGCGCGAGTTCCCTTTGACGGCGGCCCGGACCATCTCGAAGCGGTCCTCGACGCCCGCCCTCACGCTCGACGCCTCTTTGTGCGGCGGGATGCCCCCCGGCACGAAGATCACGCGCTCCAGGCGCATCTCGTCCATCACCTGCTCGGCGACGAGCATGTGCCCGAGATGCACCGGGTCGAAAGTGCCGCCGAAGATTCCTACTCTCACGTCTACCTCGCACTCACTCGAATTCGAACTCCACTTCCCCGATCCTGACTTCATCACCCGGCTGCGCCCCCGCCCTCCTGAGAGCCGCGACGACGCCGAGCCGATCCAACGCCCTCTGGAAACGCTCGACGCCCTCCTCACTCTCCCAATCCGTCTTGAGCGCGAGCCGTTCGATGTCTTCGCCGGAAACGATGTAAACTCCGTCTTCTTCTTCGACTCGCATCCCCTTCCACGCGGGCCGAAAGACCCGATGCCCGCGGAGTTCATCTCCGATCTCTGGAACTCGCTCTTCCATCTCGCGCAGCTTTTCCTCCAGCAGGTCCCGGAACTCCTCGACCCCCTCGCCGGTCGCGGCGGAGACGTGGATCGCGCCCGGAAACGTTTCTCTCAGATATTCTCGAAGCTCCTCGTCGAGTAGGTCCACCTTGTTGAGCGCGACAAGGGTGGGCTTGTTCGAGAGCCTCGCCGCGTACAGCTCGGCTCTCAACGTCCCTTCTGCGCCCTCGGGGTCTTCGCTCGCATCCAGAACCAGGGCGAGGAGCCTCGCCCGGGCGATGTGCCGCAGAAAGCGATTCCCGAGCCCCTTTCCCTCGCTCGCTCCGGAAATGAGCCCCGGGATGTCCGCGACGACGAAGGGGTTCTTGTATCCCCTCTCCTCCACAACCCCGAGCCTCGGAGAGAGCGTCGTGAACGGGTAATCCCCGACCTTCGGACGGGCCGCGCTCAACGCCGCGAGGAGTGACGATTTCCCGGCGTTCGGGAGTCCCACCAGCCCCACGTCCGAAAGGATGCGAAGCTCCAACCGGATTTCACGCTCCTCGCCCGGAAGACCTCTTTCGCGGAAGGCAGGAGCCTGCCGCGTCGAGGTGGCAAACGAAGCGTTTCCGCGCCCACCCTCGCCGCCGCGAGCGACGACTACCTCGTCTCCCTCTTCCGAAAGGTCGGCGAGAAGTCCGTCCTCGTCGAAGACGAGCGTTCCGAGCGGTACATCGAGAATTACATCCTCGCCGCGTTCGCCGGTCCTGTTGCCGCCGGAGCCGTGGCGGCCCCGGCCGGCTTTGACGAGGTTGCGATACGCGAGGTGTTCGAGGGTGGAGAGGTCTTCGGTGGCGCGGATGAGTACGGAACCGCCGCCGCCGCCGCGTCCGCCGTCGGGACCGCCGCGAGGCTTGTACTTCTCGCGGTTGAAAGAAACGCTGCCGTCGCCGCCGCGTCCGGCGCGGATGACGAAACGGGCTTCGTCGATAAACTGCAAAGGGGCTAGGAACCCCCGTGGAGCGGTTTCAGGCCGTGGCCTCCTCGGCTAGCGCGTCCTCCATGACGTTGACGACGCTCCGCCCGCGGCTTTTGGCGAACTTCACCCGGCCGTCTATTTTGGCGAAGAGCGTGTCGTCGGAGCCCTTGCCGACGTTCAGGCCCGGATGGACCTTCGTTCCGCGCTGGCGGACGATGATGCTGCCCGCCGTCACGAGCGTGCCGCCGTACTCCTTAACTCCGAGCCGCCTGCCCGCCGAGTCGCGGCCGTTTCGCGAAGAGCCGCCGCCTTTCTTGTGCGCCATGTCTAAACCTCCAGTATCCGGATCCGGGTCAGCTCCTGCCGGTGCCCGGTCTTTTTGCGATAGTCCTTCTTCGGCTTGTACTTGTAGATGTGGAGCTTGTCGCCCCGCAGATGCTCGACGATCTCAACCTTCGCCGAACGGGCGTCGAGACCCACCTTGCCTTCCTCGGCGAAGAAGCTCACCGGAAGCTCCACCGAATCGCCGACCTCGCCGGAGATGCGGTCAACGACCAGTTCCTCGTCCTTCTTCACCCTGTACTGCTTCCCGCCGCTCTTTACAACAGCAAACGCCACGCCGACTCCTCATGGTTTGGTTGAGACAAGTTACGAACGCCTAGTATAACCGCCCAACGCCGACCTTACCATGAAAAGAACAGGGAGTAGGGAGTAGTTTTCTTTTCCCCACTCCCCGTATTCAGGGCTTCGGCGTTTTCGACATGTCCGAGCGGGATCTCATAGCGATGCTCTGCAAAAGTCCGAGGGAGATGATGCTCACGACCAGGCTGCTTCGTCCGTAGCTTATGAACGGGAGCGGGATGCCGGTGACCGGCATGATGCCCATCGTCATGCCGACGTTCACGAAGATGTGGAAGAGGAAGATGGTGGCGACGCCGACGGATATCAGGACTCCGAAGCGGTCGCGCGAGATGGTGGCGATGTGGAGTATGCGCCAGATGAGGAGGAAGAAAAGCACGATGAGCAGCAGGCTCCCGGCGAATCCGATCCTCTCGGCGAGGTTGGCGAAGATGAAGTCGGTGTGATCCTCCGGCAAGAACCCGAGGTTGGCAAGCGTCGTCGCGTCGAGCCCCTTTCCGGTGAGGCCGCCGGAACCTATCGCCATCTTCGACTGCTCGACCTGATATCCGATGTCCCCGGCGTCCTCCGGGTCCAGAAACGCGGTGAGCCGCGCCACCTGATACTCCTCCAGCAGCCCGACCCTCACCGAGGCGAACGCCGCCGCGACTGCGCCGCCCGCGAGCGCCGCGAGTTGCCACACCTTCGCCCCCCCGATAAACGCCATCACGAAGAAGATCGCCCCGAACACCAGAGAAGTCCCCAGATCCGGCTGCACGAAGACGAGCAGACCCGGTATCGCCAGAACACCGAGAGCTTTCACGAACGGCCCGGTCTCGCCCACGGCGCGGTCGGCGAAAAACCCGGCGAGGACCACGACCATCAGGAGCTTCGCGAACTCCGAAGGCTGCACGTTCACCGGCCCGATGTCCAGCCAGGATTGAGCATTGTTGACCGTCACTCCCGTCACGGTGACGGCGAGGAGCATCAGGATGACGGCGGCGTAGATCAGCTTGAGGTAATTCCTCCAGACGCGGTAGTCGATGAGGGCGAGGGGAACGGCTACCGCGAGCCCGACCACGAATCCGACGGCCTGGTCCGCGGCGTACGCCTGCCTCCCATCTTCTCCGGCGACGTAGACCGCCACGATCCCGAACGCCGAGAGCGCGAGCGTGACGAACAAAAGCATCGGGTCGAGCGAGCGAAGCAAACCGAGGTTGCTCGCGGATGCGCTCGTCCGGGCGCCGGTCAGGCTGCTCATCTGGGGGTGTCCCAGCTACGGGTTTTCGGGCGGGTTATCTTCAAGAGCCAACCTCCGATCAGGTACGCCAGAAGTCCGTTCAAAAGGGCGTCGGGCAGGATGCCGCCCACCAGGAACACGCCAAAAGGCGGAGCCTCGAGTCCGGCCAGCCCGGTCGCCGTCCAGTTTACGAGATCGTACACCGCCACCGACGCGCCGACCACCTGAGCCATGATGAACCGCTCGGAACCCTTTCTCCGCACGGCGTTGGCCCTGACCGTCAAAGTCGCGGCGACGAGCCCCCCGATGGACCCGACGCCGAACAGACCGCCGCTTAAAGAGTCGAAGAGGACGCCGGCGAAAAAGCCGAGAAGGACGGCCTGGAGGTCGCGCAGGGCCGGCACGGCGAAGACGACGCCCAGGATCAGGAACTTCGGCGCGAGCCAGCCCAGCTCCAGATACGGCCCGAGCACGACTTCCATCACGGCGGCGAGAGCCACCACGACGGCGGCGCGAACTATGGATGTCTGCTGCATCCGCCCTACACCCTCAGTAGATCCTGGTTCACCAATCGGTTATGACCCTCACCTCGTCGAGGTTGCTCGGGTTGGCCGCCGGGTTGACGACTATCTTTTTGTACTGGTCTATGTCCTGCGAGCTCACCGAGTCGATGGAGCCGACGAAAAGACCCGGCGGGAAGAGGAGTTCGCGATCCCCGGAGCGGCCGCTGGTTATCACGAAGTCGCCTTTCTCGGCCCTCGCGCTGAGGTCCACGTATTCGACGCCGAAGTATCCGTCGATGTTCGTCCTCAAGATGCCGACCCCATAGGTGACCTCTTCCTCGGTCTCGGCGGGGTCCACCTCGCCTGAGGCCGCGTCGAATTCGGCGGAAGGCACGATCGAGACCCCGGCGGAGAAGTTCTGGTCGGTGACGAGCATCACCTCCGCGCGGTTGCGCGAGACCCGGCTCGTCGTCCGGCCGACGAGGGTGTTCTCCCCCACCACGACCGGCATCTGAGGCCTCACCCCGTCGCTGGAGCCGACGTTGATCTCCACGGTCTGAGAGAACTGCGCCCCCACGGGAGCGATGACCTTCGCGAGCGGCGCGTACTCGTAGCCTTCGCGAGCGCCGTTCACGAGCTCGCGCAACTCGGCGTTCTCCCGCCGCAGGCGCGAAGCCTCCGCCGCGAGTTCCCGCGCTTCGCGAAGCTCCTCCTGCATCTCCTCCCTGTCGCTGGAGAAGGCGTTCTCGATCCTGTCTCGGGTTCCCTGAAACGGCTGCGCCGCGAACGAAACCACCCCTCGCACAGGTCTCAAGACCTCGGCGGCCCCGAGCTGGACCGTGTGGAGCGGCCCGCACCCGACCTCGCCCGTGCAATCGCCCTCCCTCACGTAGACCGTGAACAGGGCGAGACTCACGACCGTCAGGATAAAAAGCGCCACGAGGCCGCTCGCCGCGCTCGAAGAAGACCTTTTACGTCCCACTCAGAGCCCCCTCAAGACGAAGCAAGAGCGCTGCGATAAAAGTCTATCTCCTCCAGCGAGCGCCCGCTCCCGATCGCCACGCACATCAACGCCTCGTCGGCCACGTGGATTGGTATCCCCGTCTCGCGGCGAAGCCGCTCGTCGAAGTGGCGCAGCAGAGCGCCGCCGCCGGCCAGAACCATTCCCCGGTCCATGATGTCCGAGGCGAGCTCCGGAGGAGTCCGGTCCAGCGTGTCCCGCACGGCGGCGATCATCGCCTCCACCGGAACGCTGATGGCCTCCCGAATCTCCTCGGAAGTGATGACGATGGTCTTCGGGAGTCCGGTGACCAGGTCGCGGCCCCGGATCTCCGCCGACTCCTCCTCCTCGAGCCGGAACGCGCTCCCGAGCTCTATCTTGAGTTGCTCGGCGGTTTGCGTTCCGATGGCGAGTTTGTACTCTTTCTGAATATACGTCGTTATAGCATCGTCGATGTCGTCGCCCGCTATCCGGATGGAGGACTTCGTGACGATCCCGCCGAGCGAAATGACAGCCACCTCGCTCGTCCCGCCTCCGATGTCCACGATCATGGACCCCTGAGCCTCGTTCACCGGCAATCCCGCCCCGATGGCGGCGGCGAGCGGCTCCTCGATGGTGTACGCCTGCCGCGCCCCGGCGGATTCCGTCGCCTCCTTCACCGCCCGCAGTTCCACGCCCGTCACGCCCGAAGGGACGCACACGACGACGCGAGGGCCGATGAGCGAGCGGAAGATTCCCCGTCTTGGTTGAACCTTGCGGATAAAATACGAGAGCATTTTTTCGGTGACCTCGAAGTCGGCGATGACGCCGTCCTTGAGGGGCCGCATCGCCACGATATTACCGGGCGTGCGGCCGATCATGCTCTTCGCCGCCGAACCCACGGCGACGACCTTATCCGTCTTGTTGTCTATTGCGACGACCGAGGGTTCCGAGAGCACTATTCCGTGCCCCTTGACGAACACCAGGGTGTTCGCCGTCCCCAGGTCTATGGCGACGTCTCGCCCGAACAATCCTCGAAACATACCGAGCCCCATTTTTCATAGTCGATCTGTTCATATTCATCCGAGCATCCCGTGTTCCTTCATGCTGAAATGCTCCTCGCCTATTATGACGTGATCAAGGACCTCTATACCAATGATCTCCGCCGCTTG
>JBOHBL010000093.1:0-1365 GCA_050698295.1 Rubrobacteraceae bacterium
GTGCCCGGATTGCGATGGGGGCGGAGGGGACATAAACACCCCCCCGACGGTGAGCGCGAACAGCGCGAGCGTCACGGTCAACTAGCGCCAGACCGCAACGAACTCTGGCACATTCGAAGACGCGGAGGGAGATCCCGTAAACCTCACAGCCTCCATCGGGATCATAACGAACAACGACGCGAACGGAACCTGGAGCTGGTCGTTCCTGACGAACGACGGCCCCGACCAGAGCCAGATCGTGACCATCACCGCTTCGGACGGCGAGAAGTTCTCGCAAGCCACCTTCACGCTCACCGTCAACAACGTGGCTCCCACGACCGTTTGGGATGAGCGGGATCCCAAATCTGTATGGGAGTCCGACGGTACGAACTATGGATTTCAGTTTAAGGTAACCGAGCCCGGTGAAGATACGACATCCCCGAACGTCAGTTGTGGCAGCAGAGGCACGGTGGCGGGCGTGTGGCAAACATGGAGCGTATCTTCCCCTGACAGCGGCTACGTCCGCACGTACAACCTGGAGTGCCGGTTCGCCGACGGTCCCGCGTCCTCGACCATAAGCGCGAGTGCGACGGACAGCGACGGGGCGACCGGCAACACCGCTACCATGACCGCACAGGTCGAGAATCACCTCCCGACGGCGACGCTCAACGCACCGACTTCCATAAACGAGGGCGGTACCGCGACGGTCACTTTCACGAACCAGAACGACGTGCAGGCCGACAGGAACGCCGGCTTCCGTTACGCCTTCGCCTGCAACGGCGCCTCTCTCGATGGAGCCACCTACGATAACAGCGGCACCGGCACCTCCACGACCTGCGCCTACGGCGACAACGGGCCGATGACCGACAAGGGAACCCCTTCCCCGTACACCGTGCGAGCGAGGATCATAGACAAAGATGACGGCTTCACCGAGTACACGAAGAACATAACGGTGAACAACGTCGCCCCGACGGCGACCCTCGAAGCCCCGAACCCAGTGAGACAGGGAGACAATTTCACGGTCTCGCTCACGAACGTCTTCGATCCTTCGAGCGCCGACAGACAGAGCCTCACATACGCCTTCGACTGCGGCGACGGTTCGGGGTACGGCGCGGCCACCGGACAGGCGAGCCGAAGCTGTCTCGCCCTCGACAAGCCGACCATGACGATCAAAGGCAAGGTCATGGACAAGGACGGCGGCGTGAACGAGTACACGCGCGAGATCTCCGTGAACAACATAGCTCCGACGGGAACCGTCAAAATAAACAACAACGCCGCCGCCACGAACAGCCGTACCGTGAACCTCGCGCTCTCGGCCACCGATCCATTGCCCGGCTCCGGGGTGGGCCACATGCGCTTCCGAAACGAGAACACCGATACGTGGTC
>JBOHBL010000094.1:0-2355 GCA_050698295.1 Rubrobacteraceae bacterium
CGCCCTCCAAATCCGCGTCGGCGAAGACGATGTTCGGCGACTTCCCCCCAAGCTCCAGCGTTACCGGGACGACGTTCTCCGCGGCGGCCTTGCCCACGAGCCGCCCCACCTCCACCGAACCCGTGAAGGCGAGGTGGTCTATGCCGGCATGGGCGGCCAAAGGAGCGCCGGCCTCCTCGCCGTAGCCCGGCACGACGTTCAAAGCTCCGGGCGGCAGCCCCGCTTCGAGGGCGAGTTCTCCGAGCCTGACGGGGGTCAGCGGAGCCTCTTCGGCGGGTTTCATCACGCAGCAATTTCCCGTGGCGAGGGCCGGGGCGACGGAGCGGCAGCCGATCTGGATCGGGTAGTTCCACGGGATGATGTGCGCCGTGACCCCGAACGGCTCCCGCAGCGTATAAGCGAACGTCCCCTCAGCCGCCGGGATGGTCTCCCCATAAAACGACTCGATGGTGTTCGCGTAAAACTCGAAGTAGCGCGCGGCCACCGTCGCGTCGGCGCGAGCCTGAGTCAAAGGCTTGCCCGTGTCCATGCTCTCCAGCCGGGCAAGCTCTTCGTGGTCGCGTCGCAAAAGCTCGGATATTCTGCGAAGCACCCGCGCCCGCTCCGCCGGGGTCGCTCTCCGCCACTCCCCCTCGTGCGCCTCGCGCGCCGCCTCCACGGCCTGATCCACTTCGACCTCTCCGCACCGGGCGACCGTGGCGAAGGACTCTCCGGTCGAGGGGTCTATGTCCTCGAACGTCCTCCGCCCGTTCACCCTCTCTCCGCCGATGATGGCCGGATAACTCTCCACTCGCGTCGCGCTCACTGGCATCTCCTTTCGTAGTCGCTTCGCCTTCGGCTCCGCTCCGGGGAGTAGGGAGGCACTCGCTTCGCTCGTTTCGGGAGTCGGGAGTCGGGGACTCTCGACTCGCTCTACCTCGATACCCTCGCCTTCCCCCTCGACACACTCTCGCCACATTCGGGAAGAGGCATCGACGGCGGAGACTCGCCTCTCCGCCGTATTTCCCTACTCCCCACTCCCTATCTCCCTACTCCCGGCGAGCGAAGCGAGTATAGCTTCGTTATGCTCCCCGACCTCCGGGACGGGGGACATGGGAGGCTCCACACCCTCGATGGTGGCTGGAGGAAGGAGGGCGCGCAAGGGACCGACGGGAGAGCCGAACTCGCGCCAGCGGTCGCGGGCCTTTAGCTGTGGATGGTCGAGGAACTGTTCCATCGTCCTCATCCGGGCGTTGGCGATGGACGCCCCTTCGAGCCTCCCTATGACCTCCTCCGAGGAGAGGTCGCGAAAGACCTCCTCTATCCGTGCGTGGAGATCGGGCCGGTTCGCCACGCGCTTCGTGTTCGTGTGAAACCGCTCGTCTTCGGCCATGTCGCCGTCTTCGAGGACATCCTCGCAGAATTTTCTCCACTCCCGCTCGTTTTGTATTCCGAGGAATATGGTTTCTCCGTCGCCGCACTCGAACGGCCCATACGGCGCGATGGCGGCGTGGCTCGCGCCGCTCCGCTCCGGCTCCTCTCCCCCGTATCCGGCGAAGTATGCCGGAAATCCCATCCACTCTCCCAATGCTTCGAGCATCGAGACCTCGAGCGTCGCGCCCTCGCCGGTGCGCTCGCGGCGGAAAAGCGCGGAGAGGATGCCCGAATAAGCGTACATCCCGGCGGCGATGTCGGCCACCGAGATGCCGACCTTCGAGGGGGTGTCTTCGGTGCCGGTTATGGAAACGAGTCCGGCCTCGCATTGGACGAGGAGGTCGTACGCTTTCTTGTGCGTGTACGGGCCGCCTTCGCCATAACCCGAGATGGAGCAATGTATGAGGTGGGGATGGGCTTCCCAAAGCTCCCTCGCCCCGAAGCCGAGACGTTCGGCGGCTCCGGGGGCGAGGTTTTGGACGAACACGTCGGAGCGGGCGACGAGGCGGCGAAGAGCATCTTTCGCGTCGTCTCGCTTCAAATCCAACGCGAGCGATTCTTTGGAGCGATTCAGCCACACGAAGTGGCTCGACATCCCCTTCACCGTCTCGTCGTATCCTCGGGCGAAGTCGCCGACCTCCGGGCGCTCGACTTTTATGACCCTCGCTCCGAGGTCGGCGAGTTGGCGGGTGGCGAAGGGGGCGGCGACGGCCTGCTCGACGGAGACGACCGTGATGCCTTCGAGGGGGGCGTTGGGTTCGGGTTTCAACTTGCGGGGGAGACCTTTCGGGATTGGGTTTCGATCCGCTCGGGACTGGGAGCGCCGGAGCGGAGGATCTCGCTCGCCTTCTCGCCGATCATGATCGTCGCCGCGTTGGGATTGCCGGAGACGATGGCGGGCATGATGGAAGCGTCGGCCACCCGCAGTCCCTCCACACCATA
>JBOHBL010000095.1:0-1050 GCA_050698295.1 Rubrobacteraceae bacterium
CTGCCGCGTTGCGGTGTGGGCGCAGGAGCTCGAGCTGCTCTCGGGCGAGCTGGCCGCGCGGCTCAACGCCGAGCTCGGCGGCTCGGACGAGCGGCCTCCGGTGCGTCGGCTGCGGTTCGTCACCCGCTCGGACGCGGCGCGGATTTGACCGGTGGCGCCGGGACCCCTCCTGGCACCTCGAGTTTGTGCAGATTTGCTGGCATTTTGCGTGGTTATGTAACGCTGAGAGACGCCTTCGTTTGGTATCCTTGACGGTGTTGGTTTCGAGTGCCCCGGCCGGTGCCGCGTGCGCGACCCGCCGGGGCTTCGACATGTAAGGACTACGGAAGGGACGGCTTGGCCAAGCGAGCCACGAAGACGACCGGCGGCCAGGACTACGGCGCCCAGCAGATCACGGTCCTCAAGGGCCTCGAGGCGGTCCGCAAGCGGCCCGGCATGTACATCGGATCCACCGGCGCGCGCGGTCTCCACCACCTCATCTACGAGGTCATGGACAACTCGGTTGACGAGGCGCTGGCGGGAGAGTGCGACCACGTCGAGATCGTCATCCGCCCGGACAACAGCGTGACGGTCACCGACGACGGCCGCGGCGTCCCGGTCGACCTGCACGAGAAGGAGGGGCGCCCCGCGGCGGAGGTCGTCCTCACGACGCTGCACGCCGGCGGGAAGTTCGGCGAGGGCGGTGGGTACAAGGTGTCCGGCGGCCTCCACGGGGTCGGCGTCTCCGTGGTGAACGCCCTCTCGGAGGAGCTCGAACTGACCGTATGGCGCGACGGCTACGAGTGGACGCAGTCGTACGAGCGCGGTCTCCCCACCGGTGACCTGCGGCGAGGCGGCAAGACCGACCGGCGGGGCACGTCGATCAGCTTCCGGCCTGACCTCGAGATCTTCGAGACGATCGCTTACGAGCACACGGTCCTCGAGCAGCGCTTTCGCGAGATGGCGTTCCTCACCCGTGGCCTTCGAATCGACTTCAGAGACGATCGTGGCGAGGGCTTCGCGGAGAGCTTCCGGTACGAGGGCGGGATCCGCGACTTCGTGACCTACCTC
>JBOHBL010000096.1:0-2703 GCA_050698295.1 Rubrobacteraceae bacterium
CTTGGTTCGAATCCACACCGCCGGGCCGACTCGCAATATTTCCTACGCCCGGCGACTCGCCTTCACACGAGGAATGAGGTCTTCTTTGCCCGGCTGCTCGCCCTCGTTCGCTTCCCGTACCGCCTCCTCCACCATCCAGTGGTCGGGGGAGAGGTGGCAGACGGGATCCGTGCGCGCGGCGTCGCCGGTTAGCTGGAACGCCTGACAGCGGCAACCACCGAAATCTATCTCGCGGCGATCACAGCTCTTGCACGGATCCGGCATCCACTCCGTCCCCCGGAAACGCCGGAACATCGGCGACTCATCCCATATCCATTCGAGCGAATGCTCGCGCACGCTGGCGCGGGGAAGGCCGAGAGTGTGCGCCGCAGGGCATGGAAGGACGCCCCCGGTGGGTGTCACGGTTAGCTGATTCCGGCCCCATCCGCCCATGCACGGTTTCGGGTATTTGCTGTAATAATCGGGGATGACGTAGATGATCTCCATCTCCCCCGCGAGGCGACGGCGTGCGGCGCGCACTATCTCCTCGGCCCGGTCGAGTTGTTCGCGGCTCGGAAGAAGAGCCGCGCGGTTTTTCCACGCCCATCCATAATATTGAGTGTTCGCCAATTCGATCCGGTCGGCCCCGAGTTCCTCGGCAAGCTCGAGGATGCCCCCCATCCTGTCTATGTTGTGGCGATGGATGACGACGTTCATAGTGAGCGGCCAGTCCATCCCCTTCACCATACGCGCCGCCGCGACCTTTCGTTCATACGAGGGAGTTCCGGCGATGCGGTCGGAGAGGGATTCCTCGTCGGACTGGATGCTTATTTGCACGTGGTCGAGTCCGGCGGTTTTCAGCCCTTCCGCCCGACGAGGCGTGAGAGCCAATGCGCTCGTGATGAGGTTCGTATACAAGCCGAGATCCCGCGCGCATGACACGATCTCTTCGAGGTCGCGGCGCTGGAGCGGCTCCCCGCCCGAGAGGTGAAGTTGCAAAACGCCGAGTTCCCGCGCCTCGGCGAGTACACGTCGCCACTCTTCGGTGGTGAGTTCGTCGTTATAGTCCGCGAGGTTGAGGGGGTTCGAGCAGTACGGGCAGTGGAGCGGGCAGTCGTAGGTGAGTTCGGCGAGCATGCCGTATGGTTTATTCATCGCCGAGCACCACCATTCGTTTGGCGGCGAGTCGGGAGAGGAAATTCCGCACCTCGTCGTCGGCGACGCGGTCGTACTTTGCGCGGAGTTCTTCGACGATGTCGGCGACCGTCCGTTCTCCGTCGCACAGGCCGAGTATGTTCGCGCCCGTTTGGTTGAGGGCGATCACTCCCTCCGGCGCGAGCAACACGTGCTGTTCCCGTGCCGGATCCCACTCCATCCTCATGTGTCGCGCCAAACGAGGCCGATTCGTAGATCTTATTTCCATGAGCATGGTACCCTTCTTCCCTCTTTTCACCGTGCGCCCATCAAGTATGGTACACACTTTAATGGCCGGATCAATGAAATCCGAAAAGTCGAATGGGAAATTTAACGCCCGATTTACGATGGTTCGATGGACGAGATCAATTATCCGCCCGTCGAGCATCACCCGGATACGCCTTTTCGATGGCGTCGAGCATGCTCCACAAAACATCCGATTTGAATGACAATGCCGCCACCGCCCGCGCCCGTTCGTCCGGTGTTCGGCAATGTTCCGTGACCACTTCGAGAGCGTGTTCCGAGTCTCGCGGCGCCTGTGTGATGCGGGTGCGGAAATACGCCAGCCCGTCGGGGTTGATCCACGTATAAAAACGCTCGAAAGCGGCGAGGCGCTCACTCATGAGATCCGGCGCGAAAAGCTCGGTGAGCGAAGACGCGACCGCCTCGACCCACGGACGCTCGCGAGCGAAGGTCACGTACGCGTCCACGGCGAAACGCACGCCGGCCACGACGTGCCGCTCGTCGGACATTTCCTCGCGGGTGAGTCCCGCGGCCTCGCCGAGGCGGAGCCACGCTTCGATGCCGCCTTCTCCCTCCGCCGTTCCGTCGTGGTCGTGGATGCGCCGGATCCAGCGCCGACGCACCTCGCGGTCGGGGCAGTTCGCGAGGATGGCGGCGTCCTTGCGCGGGATGTTGATTTGATAATAAAAGCGGTTCGCCACCCATCCTTGAATCTGCCCGCGATCCAAACTCCCCTCATTCATCCTCTCGTGGAACGGATGATTACTATGATAACGTCGCGACTGCGCGCGAAGCTCTTCGATGAATCCCTCGGTGTCGGATGCCGTCAATTCTATATCTCCATTTCCAGCCCATCGGCGGCCACTTCGAAGCCGCTCTCCTCGACGATGCGCCGCTCGGGCGAATCCTCGATGAGGATGGGGTTCGTGTTGTTTATGTGGATATAAATCTTCCGCCCGATGGAGAGCGGAGCGAGCCGCTTCAAACTTCCATCTTCCCCGCCGATGGGCATATGACCCATATCGCGCGAGGTCTTCCCGGCGATGCCGAGACGGACGAGTTCGTCATCTTGCCAACACGTCCCGTCAATGAGAAGACACGTACAGCCTTCCATTTCGGAAAGCACCGATTCCGTCAAATCCTGTGCGCCCGGAAGGTACACGAGCGTCCGGCCCGTGCGTTCGTCGGTGAACCGGTACCCGACGACGCTCTCCCCCTCCTCCCCGGTTCCGAAACGCGCCCGCTTGTTCGTGGGAGCGTGGAAGGCGCGGTATGACAAACTATCCG
>JBOHBL010000097.1:0-1159 GCA_050698295.1 Rubrobacteraceae bacterium
AGCTTCAACGATTCGGCTTACGCCGGGTTGCAGAGGGCCGACGAAGAGTTCGGCACCGGCGAGGAGTATCTGGAATCCGGCGGGGCGACCGACTACGTGGGCAACCTGACGCAGTTCGCCGAGAGCGGGTTCACGCCGGTCTTCGCGGTCGGATTCTTGATGACCGACGCGCTCGCGGAGGTCGCGCCGCAGTTCCCGGAGACCGACTTCGCCATCATCGACTCGGTCGTGCCCGACACGGAGAACGTCGCGAGCCTCGTCTTCCGGGAGCAGGAGGGCAGCTACCTCGCCGGGGTGGTCGCCGGTCTCATGACCCAGGAGGACACCGACTACACTACTTCGGACGAGCGGGTCGTCGGCTTCCTCGGAGGACAGGAGTCCGACCTCATCGGCAAGTTCGAGGCCGGCTACGTCGCGGGCGTCGAGTCAGTTTGTTCGGACTGCGAGGTCGTCGTGCAGTACGCGGGCACCACGCCGGAGGCGTTCAACGACCCGGCTCGCGGCAGTGAGATCGCCCGCCAGCAGGTCAACCAGGGCGCGGACATCATTTACCACGCCTCCGGCGCGACGGGGGCCGGACTCTTCGACGTCGCCGGCGAGGAGGAAATCTTCGCCATCGGCGTCGACGCCGACCAGGCGCCGCTTTTCCCGGAGGCCCCGATCCTGACCTCCGTGGTCAAGCGCGTGGATAACGCCGTGTTCCAGGCCATCGAACAGGCGCAAAACGACGAGTTCCCCGGCGGCGAGGTCATCGAGTTCGGTCTCGAAGACGGCGGCTTGAGCCTCGCTCCCTTCGGCGAGTTCGACGATCAGGTCCCCCAGGAGGTCAAAGACCAGGTCGAAGAGGCCGAAGAGGGGATCATAGACGGCGAGATCGAAGTCCCCGACACGCCGCAGTAAGGTCTTTCGGTTTGACGGAGAGAAAAGGAACCGCCGGGGTCGTGGATACGGCCCCGGTCGTCCTCGAAATGAAAGGCGTGACGAAGACTTTCGGGTCGGTTGTCGCCAACGACGATATTTCGCTGACCCTGAAACGGGGTGAGATCCTCGGCCTCCTCGGGGAGAACGGCGCGGGGAAGTCCACCCTGATGAAGATCCTCTACGGTCTCTATTCGCCGGACAAGGGGTCCATCTCCATAGATGGCGAAGAGGTGAAAAT
>JBOHBL010000098.1:0-2839 GCA_050698295.1 Rubrobacteraceae bacterium
GACCAGGAAGGCCAGAAAGACGCCCGCCGCGACGATTGCCAGCGCCCCCAATGCCCTCGGCAGATAAGCGATGAAGTCGGATAAAAGTTGTTCCACGGCTCCCCTTTTTCTCTACGCCAGCCTCAAATAATAGATCAAAGCCTTCCCGTAAGCTCCGAGGAGCCCCCCGGCAAGCTCCGCCGCCGAGTTGAGGTACGCGATGAGGGCCACCCGCCAGATCACCCGCGCCCGCAGGTCTCTGGGGACCCTGACTTCCTCCTCGGCGGCGGCCACGAGCAAAACGAAGAGTCGCTCGTAACGGGCAAGCTCCTCGCGCAGGCGCGGCGACTCGGCGAGCGCCGCCTCCACCCGCTCGGCCTCTCTCTCCGAGACGTCGCCCGTGACGTACGCCTGTAAGAGATGCCCTATGTTCGTTTCTTCCATATGCCTTTCTTTGTATTCACGTCAGCAGGTCCTTCAACCGCTGTCTTCCACGGTACGCCCAGCTCTTGGCCGTCTGCTCGCCGACCTCCAGCGACTCGCCGACCTCCTGAAAAGTCAGTCCTTCGAGGTCGTGCAGCACCACGGCGGCCCGGTGGTTCGGCTGAAGCGCCTGCAAAGCCTTGTGGAGCTTCGCCAGAGCCTCGGCGCTCATCAGCTCGGCCTCGGGGCCGGGGATGCGATCGGGCGCCCAGTCTTCGAGGGGGAGGTCCTCCTTGCGCCTGCTCCGCTCGTTCAGGCTCACGTTCACCGTCAGGCGCAGCATCCAGGTCTTGAAGGAACTGCGCCCCTCGAAGCCGTCTATTTTCTTGTACGCCCTGATAAACGCCTCCTGAGCCGCGTCTCTGGCATCCTCTCTATTTCCGAGGATGCGAAAGCAGACCCTGAACACCGACGCCTCATGACGCCGGACAAGCTCGGAGAAGGCCCGCCGGTTGCCGTTGCGGACCCTCGCCACGAGAGCTTCATCGTTCGGTCCTGTTACTTTAGACAGCCCTATCCCCGATACCGTTGCTGCTTATTTTCATCGCGGTCAGTATATCGGTCCTGCACAGGTTTCCGGGCGCGTCGGAAATCGGATGCAACCATCGCGAAACGCGGCCTGTCCAATACCAACAAGAGCGAAAGATGAAAACGGACGAACTCGCGAAAGGGGTTTAGGGGTTGGGATCCATACTCAGAAAGTTGCTGGTGGCCGCCGCGCCGTTCATCTGGCGCAAGTTCAAGGAGCGGCGAAACAGAAACAACGACCAGCAGAAACGACGCTAAGTATTACCAAGTTGAACTTGAGAGAAGATGTCCTGGGGGCGCGGGCATCCTGCCCGCATGGGGAGAGCTTAAACATCAAACTCAGCCTGGAGATACTTAGCGAAAGGAGAAGACCGGAATGACGGAGAGAGAAGTGGACGGAAACCGGGAGAGGTCCGACAGCGAGAGGCTCGACAGGCTCGAGAGAGACAGAAGCCGCGCCGAGGCCGAAAGGGACAGAGAGCGCTCCAGAGGCGTCCGCTCAAAGGAGGCGCGCGCCGAGAGCGAACAGGGAACCAGTTGGGCAAGCGTCGTGATCGGCCTGTTGACGGCGCTCGGGGCCGGTGTGATCCTGAGCGGAATCGGAGGTTCGGCGGCCTCACAGAGCGCCGCGGCGGCCATCATCGGCCTCCTCATCACTCTATTTATCGCTTACACGATCGGCGGCTACGCTTCGGGCCGGATGGCGAGCCGCTCCGGCCTCAAGCACGGGCTTCTGGTCCCGGTGCTTGGCGTGGCGCTCCTCATACTCGCGGCAATCGTCGCGTCCGTGGCGGGCGTGAGCCTCATCGACGACCTGAGCGGCGCCGCGCTCCCGAGCGTCCCGCAACAGGGCGACGGCCTGGAGACTATACTCTCCATCTCCGGGATCCTGGCCCTTCTTTTCACCCTTCTCGGAAGCGCCCTCGGCGGCGCGTGGGGAGCAAGGACCGGACGCCGCCGCGGCTTCGTCGCGGAAAGGAGGTGAGGCCCGACAAACGCCGAGCGAAACATCCACCGAATCCCGACGACCACGAAAGGAGACCATATGGCGGATAGCGGCAGGAAGGACAAAAACGAGGGAATGATCGACAAGGCCAAAGGCAAGGTCAAGGAGGCCGTGGGCGATCTCAAGAACGACGAGTCCAAAAAGCGCGAGGGCCGAAAGGACCAGAACAAGGGCGACCTCAAGGACAAGAAGGGCGAAGTCAAAGACCGCCTCAAGTAGACCTTCACCGGGGGCGGAAGTTCCGTCCCCGGTTACGTATACGAAAGGAATTATTCTCATGGACATCATCCGGCTCATACTTTCGATCCTCATACCGCCTCTCGGCGTGTTCTTGCAGGTCGGGTTCGGGTTTCACTTCTTCCTCAACATCCTGCTCACGATACTCGGCTACGTGCCGGGTGTGATCCACGCCGCCTACATCATCTTCACCAGGTGATGGTTTTGAACGAGACGACACACGACGGCAATCACGAGACGCTCATCTGGCTGGACTATTCTCTGAGATGGGCCAGGGCGGGCGATCACGCGAAGCTCGCCTGGCTTCTGGAGCAGGTTCGGACGGAGATCATGTTCGAGGTCGAGCTTGCCGAAGCCGCCGCGAAGTCAACGCTGGAAGAGTCGTCTGGATAAAACAGAAAGGCGGTGCCGCATGACCATCGAGGAAGCGAAACTCAAGGCGCGCGTTATTTGCAACCCCGCCTCCGGCGGAGGCGACTACGACCCCGAGAAGATCCGGGCCGACCTCGAAGACTTCGAGGTCGAGTGGATCGAGACGAAGGAAGCCGGCGACGCCAGCGAAGCCGCGAAACAATGGAACGAGGGCCTGCTCATAGTCGCGGGAGG
>JBOHBL010000099.1:0-1867 GCA_050698295.1 Rubrobacteraceae bacterium
TTCCTGAGGTACGGTCTCGAATGAACTTCCGAGAATGGTAATTATAGGAAATTCGCCGCCTGGCTCCAGTTCATGAGCGCGCTTCGCTCGGGGCGCGACCTTCATTTGCCAGCCCTCGATCGGTTGAGATTCTCGATCGATTCTGACGGGACCACCGGGAGTGGGACGGGGAGCGGGCACCACGATCTGCCATCGCTGGTTGCTGCCGCGGTGCATGTCCCACTGGACGATCGGGGCGCCGTCGGCGGTGGACCACTCGCTCACGTCGAGGACCTTGAGGCTGTGCCTGGATTGCCAGATCCCTTCCTTCGGAAACGCCATGGGTCAGCTCCTTCCTCTTGCCTCTCCGACTTCGATTCTTTCAAATCCGGCATCCAAGCATCCGGCGATGAATCCAGGTCCAGGAGCGAAAACCAATTTGTTCCGGCCCTCGGGATCTCTTGTTGGTTCACTATCGATGCCGTGCTGGTTTATAATTCTTGTTTGGAATCAAGCTGTGCCGGTGCTGTTCTTTT
Organism: Rubrobacteraceae bacterium; assembly: GCA_050698295.1. Taxonomy (GTDB): domain Bacteria; phylum Actinomycetota; class Rubrobacteria; order Rubrobacterales; family Rubrobacteraceae; genus JACCWD01. The sequence continues at coordinate 516 of JBOHBL010000099.1, forward strand.
CGGGAGGGTGGGAAAGCTTGTCTGGTTTGGGTTCTAGTTGGGCGGTGAGGTTGGCGGCCATCGCTCTCGTCCTCGCCTGCGGGTTCGTGGTTCGGGCGGGATGGGAGCATTTCGGTTTCGGGGTGTACGACGGGATCGAATCGGCGGGCGTGGCTGACGCCCGGGAGTTCGCTCAGAGCGATCAGTACGACAACGACGACACCAGCGCGGGTTCTCAGTACAACTCCGTCTCCGGCGGTCAGCGGGAGACCACCGAAAGGACGGTCGTCGAGGAACAATACGATAACAAGGGCTCCCTGCTGGAAGCCGGAGGGCCGTCCGAAGGGCCGGTCCCCCTCATGCCCGACGGGGAATGCCCCGCTGAGTTCCCGGTGAACGAGGGCTCGGGCTGCTATGCGGAATAGAGAAATGATCGGAGTCGTCCGAACCCCTCTCCTCCGAGCCGCGGTCTCTATGGGATTAGTGGTTGGCGGTTTGCGGGTCGCATCGGATGGACGCCGCCGGGAATCGGCTCGTAAACGATGCCGCCGTCACCGGGATAGGGCTCCCTGTGGGCGCGCCGAGTCGCGCATATCTCCATCGGTATGCCGTCGGGAAATGCGGCGCACCGCTTCGACCTCGGCTTCTCCCGGTCGAGATGCTTGCAACTGCGACATTGAGACGGGATTAGGGCCATGCCCCTTTTCCTCCGAACTCTTTGTACCATTTAATTTCGACTCCTCGGCGTTCGCGGGACTCGTGAATATGCAGAGGTTGTTCTGTTAGATTGGAAGCGTATTATACTGATATGCGCGGTAGGCGAGTTCTTCGGCGCGGCGGATGTATCTCATTGTCGTCTTGGGGTCTGAGTGGCCGAGGAATTGCTGGATGACGAGCAGCGGGGCTTCGTTGACTGCCATGTTGGTGCCGACGGTGTGGCGGATGGAGTGCGGGGATATGGCCTTTGTTATTCCGGCTTGCCCGACGTATTTCTTGACGAGGTAGCGGATGGAGCGGGTCGTGAGGGGCTTGGCTTTTCCTTCTCTGGATTCGAATAACGGGCGTCGGGCGTCTGCGTGGGAGGTGAAGCTGCGTCCCGAGACCATGACGTAGCGCTGGACGAGGCGCCAGAGGTCTGGCGAGATGGGGACGTTGCGGATTTTATCCCCCTTGCCCCGGACGCGGAGCAGGATCTGATCCTCCCCCACCTCCTGAAAGTCGCCGATCCTCACGTCCACGACCTCGGCCTCCCTCAGCCCGCACGAAGCCATCACCGCGAGCAAAACGTAGTCCCTGTAATTTCCCCTCCTCGCCGCGCCCAGCATCCTCGACAACTCCTCCTCGGTGAGGACGTTGTAGGAAGGGTCCTGATT
>JBOHBL010000100.1:0-2681 GCA_050698295.1 Rubrobacteraceae bacterium
GTCCATGCTCTGGGCGGCGGAATCTTCGCCGAAGCCGCGACCTACGAGGGTTCGGAGAAGTTCGTCGGCGTCGTCGTCACCGACGGCGAAATCGAGATCCACGTCGTGGCCGACTACCCGCTTCCAAAGCCGATGCCGGAGCTGGCGAAGGACATCGAAAAAAACGCCGAGCCGGGATCCGGCGGCAGAAGGATGACCGTGGTGATAGAAGACATCGAGGTGGCCGAGGAGGTGGATGAATGAGGATCTTTAACCGGCTCGTCATGGTGCTGATTTTCGCCGCCCTGTTCGTGGCCGGACTCTACGCGGCGATCTACGGCCTGAGCGTCCTCGGATACAACATCTCCGACCTTCAGGAAACCTTGAACCTGCCCGGCGCATACGAAGGCGTCCAGAGCTTCGTGACCGGCATAGAGGGCGGCAACCTCGCAAACGCCGGGATAGCCATTCTCATAGGAGTCGCCCTGCTCGGCCTGATTCTCTTGATCCTGGAACTCAAGCCTCGCAGACCCCGGCGTATCCGGATGGAGAAAGGCACCTACGTGACCCGCGGCGCCGTGAACAACGAAGTGGCCGGGGTCGCCGAAGGCACGTCGAACGTGCTCGGCTCGTCCGTGAAGGTCAAGGCGAAGAGGAAACCGGGCGCGCAAGTCAACGTCAACGCCGACGTGAGGCGGGGCGAGGACCAGAAAGAGGTAAACAACAACCTCAAGAGCAGGGTCCAGGAGAAGCTCGCCGCGGTCGGCATCCCCGTGAGCAAAGTCAAAGTGAAGCTCAACGAGTCGGACCCCCGGCAGACGAAAACGAGGGTGCAATGAGCGCGTTCAACCGCCTGATCCTGCTTGTAATCGCGCTGCTGATGGTCGCCGTTCCGGCACTCCTTTTGCTCATAAACTTCGGGGTTTTGCAGGCGGACCTGATCGATCAGTACACCAATTACCGGGCGGGGCTCGAAGCCCTCGGGGGCGTCGTGGACGCGGACTTGAGCGCGACGCCGGTCCGACTCTCCATAGCCGCGGCCGGGGCTCTCGTGGCGATCATCTCGTTGTTGCTCCTGCTCAGGGAACTCACCTTCGGAAAGATGCTCGTCCGCAAAGCCGTCATAGATGACGCGCCGGGCATGGAGACCAGCCTCGCCACGAAGGCCGTCCGCTCGCTCGCGGAGGGCGCGGCGAGAGAGGCGGGGGCGGTTTCGCCGTCGGCCTCGCTCACCTCGAAGGGGAAACCGTATCTGGTCGAGTGCCGGATAAACGTCCCCGAACACGCGAACTACACCGAGGTCGCCGCGCGCGCCAGAGACAACATCCGCAAGGTGCTCGAAAGCCAGAGGGTGCAGGTAAAAGACGTGGAAGTCACGGTGCAGGGAAATGCCAGGAACACGGAAAGGTAAGGTTGTCATGGGCTACTGGACCAACAAACAGTGGGGGGCTTTGATAGGGGCCGCCCTCATCATCCTGATCTCCCAATTAGGAATCGGGATAACGGCAATCGTCTTCATCTTCGGAGTCCTCGGTTATTTCATCGGCTCCTACCTCGACGGGGACTTCGACCTCGACGATATCCGGGAACGCGCCCAGGGCCGCAGAAGAAGAAGCGACGTCTGAAGGATGATTTCGTGATTCGGATGAACGACGTGAGGTGGCCCGCGGTGGCGGTGGGCTGGCTCGCCGCCGTCGTGGCCTCGATAGTCATTGCCCTCGTGCTCGGCGCGCTGTTTGGGGTCTCGGACCCCGAAACCGGGGCGGGAGCGACCGTCGGCGGGCTCTTCATCGCCCTGATCACCGGCTTTCTGGCCTACGGCATAGGCGGCTACGTCGCCGCGAGGAGAGCCGGCGTCAACGGTCCGCTCAACGGTATGATGACGGCGGTACTCGGGATCGTCATCGGGATCGCGCTGGCTATAATCCTGGCCGTCCTGGGCGTTGTAGCCGGCCTGGTCTTCTCCGGCGGCCAGCTCTCCGGCCTCCAGAACATCAGCTTCGGTGAAGGACTAGGACTCGCCGGTGGAGGTCTTCTGGCCTTCCTGTCCGTCGTGATCGTCAACGTCCTCGGCGGCTACGTCGGAGGCAAAATCTCCGGCCCCGACGAAGGCCCGGCAGCCTCCCGCCCGAGCCGGGTCCGCTAGAGAAGCTACGTCTCTACGCGCGGGATGATGGAAAGTCGCCGGTGCGATGCGGGTTTTCTCTGGACACTCGTCCCATAGTGCGCTAGCGTAACCGGCGCATGAGACGCGCAAGAAACGAGGGATCGGTCGCGTACGTCCGTTCTCGCAGACGCCGAAGAAGGGGGAGGCTCGCCGCGCTGGGTCTCGCCGCATTGTTGTGCCTGTCGGTGACGATATACGCCTTCGCCGACACCGAACGCGATGAGTTCGTAGCCGAAGAACCGCCCGTGGCCCCCGAAACCCAGCCCGTCTCCAACGAACCCGAACAAGACTCCACCGGGAAAGACAGCCCGAACATCGAACCCCCCGCGGGAAGCTGCGACGACCTGAAAGCTCTGGTGGACCGCGAACGCGAGTTGCCGCCGGGATACGAGCCGACGGACCTCGTCTCGCTGATGGCTCACGGGGTGCCGACGGTTTACGGGCAGGACCTCCTGGCGCGCCGGGCCGCCGTGGAGCCTCTCGGCGAGCTGACGGCGGCCGCCGCCGCCGACGGCGAGGAACTCGTCGCGCTGTC
>JBOHBL010000101.1:0-19836 GCA_050698295.1 Rubrobacteraceae bacterium
CACCCTCGTCGTGGACGAGGGCGTGGAGACCATGATCACGCTCTTCATCCTCGAAGGAACTGTCCAGTATCTCGACGACGAAGACAACCTCATCTATCAAGACGACGTCTTCTCCAAGCTGGAACGGTATCTCGCCTACTGCGAGGAGCGGGGCGTGGAACCTATGGACCTCCGGTTTTAGCGTGGGCGTCCTCGAAGACTTCCGCCTCGACGGCAAGGTCGTCCTCGTCACCGGGGCGGCCCGGGGACTCGGCCGGGGCATCGCCCAGGGACTCGCCGAAGCCGGAGCGGACATAGTCGCGCTGGATGTCGTGGAGACAAAAGAACTCGGCGAGGAAGTCTCCGCGCTCGGGCGGAAGTTCCACGAGATCTCCCACGACCTCAAAGAGGTGAAATCCAAAGGCGCCGCCGGGATCGTGGATGAATGCGTCGAGGCTCTCGGGCGGCTGGATATACTGGTGAACAACGCCGGGATTATTCGTCGGACGCCCGCGCTGGAGTTCCCGGAAGAGGACTGGGAGGACGTTATCCGGATAAACCTCAGCAGCGCTTTCTACATGAGCCAGGCCGCCGCGAGGCGCTTCGTAGACGCCGGGCGTGGAGGGAAGATCATCAACACCGCCTCGGTCCTCTCCTACGAGGGCGGTATCCTCGTGCCGTCATACGCGGCGGCGAAGGCGGGGATCTCCAACCTCACCCGGTCCCTCGCCAACGAGTGGGCCTCGCTCGGCATAAACGTCAACGCCATCGCGCCGAGCTACTACGAAACCAGCATGACGAGCGCCCTCCGCGCCGACGCCGAGCGAAGCGAAGCCCTCCTCACCCGCATCCCGGCGGGGCGCTGGGGAACCCCCGAAGACCTCAAAGGCGCCGCCGTCTTCCTCGCCTCCGACGCCTCCTCATACGTACACGGCGCGACCATTCCCGTGGACGGAGGCTGGCTCGGACGATGAACGTCTCCGGTAGGGACAGGGACGGCTACCAGGTGCGAGCCGTGCTGCGGGCCGCGGCGATCCTCGAACTTCTACGAACCGCCGAAGGAGGAGCCTCCCTCAAAGAGCTTGCCTCGCGATCCGGGCTGGCGAAAGCCTCCGCGTTCAGGCTCCTCCGCACCCTGGAGTGCGCCGGCCTCGTGGAGCGAACCGCCGGACCCGATATCTACAAGCTCGGGGTTCGCTGTCTGGCGCTCGGCCAGGCGTACCTCGAACAGACCGACCTGCGCCGTGAAGCCCTCCCTTTTTTAGAGCGGTTGCGCGAGGAGTTCGATGAAACCGTCCATCTCGGCGTCATGGACGGTGAGATGAGGGTCGTGTATCTGGAGAAGCTGGAGACCCGGAACGCCGTCGGACTCATGATGTCGCGTGTCGGCAAGACGGCCCCCTCTTTTTGCACGGGCGTCGGCAAGGCGTTGCTCTCGGGCATGAGCGGAGACCCCGTCTCGACTCTGGAAGAGAAAGGCGTGCTGCGACGCTATACCCCCGGAACCATATACGACCCCGAAGAACTCAGGGAAGAATTGAGCAAGATACGGGATCGGGGCTTCGCTCTGGACATGGAGGAACACGAGGCGGGCGTGCGCTGCGTCGCCTGCCCGATAACCGGACCAAACAGAACGGCGGTGGCCGCCGTCTCCATCGCCGGACCATCACACCGGCTGCCGGAACGTCTCCTCGAAGGAGAACTCGCCGACGCCGTCGTCGTTGCGGCGAGAGAGATCAGCCATCGCCTGGGATCGCCCACCGCATAGTCCTCCGAACCTCGGCTTCGGGCCGAAGCCTCTCATCCTCTCTGCCGCTTCGGTCACGGGGACCCGTTTCTCGAGTGCGACCGGGAGAACCCCATGCGCCGCGCTTACGTGGAGAATTCGTCCGACGCGAGGACTCGTGGAACGACTTCTCCTTCGCTTCCTTATTCTCCCCCTCCGCCGGCGCGGGCCTTGCGGTACTCGGAGACCATGAGTTCGGTGATTTCTTCGACGGAAGTTTCGTTTGTCGGTCTGTCGTATGAGATGCGTCCGTGCTGGAGGACGTTCACCCGGTCGCAGACCTCGAAGACGTGGGCGTAGTTGTGGGCGATGAGGATTATCGAGACGTCGCCCTCGTCCTTGAGACGCTGCACGAGGTCGAGGATCATGGCCCCCTCCTTCGCGCCCATCGCCGCCAACGGCTCGTCCATGAGGAGTATCTTCGCGTTGGAATAGACCGCCCGCGCCACGGCTATCGCCTGCCTTTGTCCGCCGGAGAGCATGGCGACCTCGGTGTCTATGGAGGGGATGCTCACCCCCATGTCCGCAAGGTACTGTCGAGTCTTCTCCTTCATCTTCCGGTTGTTGAGGAAGGGGAAAGGCTTTCTCGTGACCTCGGCGTTCAGGAACATGTTGTGGTAGACGGAGAGGTCGTTGACGAGGGCGAGATCCTGGAAGACGGTCTGTATCCCGAGCGACTGCGCGTGCGAGACGGACTTGAGTTCCGTCTCCTCGCCGTCTATGGAGAGCTTTCCCTCGTCGGGCTTGTGGAAGCCGGTTATCGTCTTTATGAGGGTGGACTTCCCCGCGCCGTTGTCCCCGATGAGTCCGAGAACCTCGCCTTTCCCGAGGCGCAATGACACGTCCCGGAGCGCGACGACCGAGCCGAAGCGCTTGGCGATGTTCTCCGCGCGAAGCGCGTCAGGCGACGATGCTCCGCCGTTCGAGGTGTTCGCATTGTTCTCCGTCATCCGACCCTCCTTCCCTTGCGGAGTCTGCCGACGTAGATGTTGAGGACCATCACGATGAGGACGGCGATGCCGAGGATGACGTTGAACTCGTTGGCGCTCACGCCTTGCAATGTGAAGCCGTTCTGGAGGATGGAGATGACGATGGTGCCGAGCAGCGCGCCGATGATCGTGCCGACGCCCCCGGCGAGCGGCGTGCCGCCGATGATCGCCGCCGCGATGGCGAAGAAGAGGACGTTCGCCCCGCCCGAGAGCGGGTCTATGGAGTTGATCCTCATCGCTTCGAGGATGCCCGCGAAGCCGCCGAGCACGCTGCACAGAACGAAGTTGCCGATCCGGATGCGGTCCACCTTGATCCCCGCCTCCTTCGCCCCGACGAAGTTCCCGCCCGCCGCGAACGTGTGCATCCCCCATCGCGTGTGCTTGAGCAAAAGATGCATGCACAAAATTATGACGAAGCACCAAATAATGCCCGCGTATGGAAACGCCCCGAGCGCCTGTTTGATCCCGCCCTCGCCCGGCGCGGTCCTCGTGAAGCCGCCGACCAGGATCACGTTCACCCCCGCCAGGAGGAAGTACGTACCCAGAGTCGCGACGAAGGACGGTATTCCGAGGTACACCCTCAAAGCCCCGTTCACGACCCCGACCACCGAGGTCGCGAGAAGCCCGATCACCACAGCGAGCGGAAGGACGAGGAAGAACTGCTCGTAGGCTATGTACATCACGATGGGCGCGAAGGCGTAAGCCTGGCCGACCGAGAGGTCGATCTCACCGAGGATCATCACCATCACCAGCCCGGCGGCGATGATCGCCGTCGCCGCCACGAACTGCGCGAGCGTCCGAAGGTTCCCCTGCGCCAGAAACGCCGGATTGCTCCACTGAAAGTACACGACGAGCGCCACCGCCACGGCGGCGATGCTCACCTCCCGCCACCGCAGCAAAGTCCCGAGGAAGCGGGAAAGACCTCCTTCCCCTCCTTTGTCCTCTATCGTGGCGTTGCCGGTCACGAGGACTGCGGCTCCAGAATTCGCTGCTCTTCGGAGTCGCCCTCGTAGCGGGACTCGGTTTCGAGGTACTGGCCCGCGCTTTCCTGATCCAGGAAGACGAGGCCCGTGTTCGTCTCGGCGGGGCCGGTGAGGCCGCCGGAGATTTTGTACAGATAGAGCTGCATGACCGGGATGAATCCCTGCAAGTACGGTTGCTGGTCTATGGTGAAGTCGAGGTTGCCCTCGCTGAGGATGCGAAGCGTCTCCGGCTGGAGATCGTAGCCGCCGCCCCTGACTCCCTGGGAGTACAAATCATACTCTTCCATGACCTGCGCGACGCCCTGCGTGCTTCCGGCGTCCACGGCGAACATGCCCGCCACGTCCTGGTTGCCCTGGTAGAAAGAGTCTATTCTGTTGCGCTCCTCGGGGAGCGTGGGGCCGGTGTTTATTTCCTCGTATTCGATGTCGGCGCCGGAATCTTCTATGGCCTGTATCGCGCCGTCTATGCGCGGCTGGATGTTGAGCTGCCCCGGAGTGGCGATGAAGAGCGCCACCTGCCCCTCCCCGACGAGGTCCACGATCCTCCTCCCCATCTCCACCCCGGAGAGGAAGAGATCCTGGCCGACGTACGCGAGCGAGGGGTTGTCCTCGCCCTCCCTGCCGTTGGCGTTGTACGCGATGACCGGGATGCCCTCATCCAGGGCGCGCCGTATCGGGTCGTTGAACGCCTCCGGGTCGACGATGGAGACCGCGATCCCATCGGCCCCCCCGGAGATGGCCGTGTTCATCGCGTCAACCATCTCCTGCGCGTTGGAAGTCTCCGACCCGGTCCACTGCGAACTCGTGCCAACCAACGCCCCCGCATCTTCGAGTCCGTACTGCGTCGCCGTGAAGAACGGGTTCGTCGTCACGTGGTTGACGAAAACAAAATTGTACTCGGGCGTCTCCGGAAAGTTCCCGAAGCCCGCTCCGCCCCCTCCACCCCCTCCACCCTGCCGCTCCGCCTCTTCCCTGCGACAGCCCGCGAGCAACGCCCCGGCTCCGGCCAGCGCGCTCGCCGCCAGGAACTGCCTGCGTCCGAACCTGCGACCCCTCAGACGACCGGTGTCCTCCATGCCGCCATCACCGTTCCTTTCCCCGCGTATCTCTCACATCGCAAAATCGCCCCACACGACTCGAAAGCATTGTTGTACCAATTTTCCTGCGCGTCAAGTGGCCGGGAGTTCATCGGGAATCGTCGTCCTGCTCCCACCAGAGGCCCATTCGGGCGTTCGTGCCGCCGTCCACGTAGAGGGTTTGTCCGGTTATGAAATCGGCGGCGTCGGAGAGGAGGAAGGCAGCCGCCGGGCCGATGTCCTCCGGGCGTCCGACCCGGCCCCACGGCACGAGGGTGTCGCCGAACTGGGTGGTGTATCCGGGCATCTCGAAGTAGCGCGGGACTTCGATGATGCCGGGGGCGATAGCGTTCACCCGGACCTTTCGCTCCGCCAGCTCTATCGCCAGCTCGCGGGTGAAGGCGATGATCGCCCCCTTCGTCGCCGCGTAGGCCGCGTGCCGGGGAAATCCCGCGCCACCGTGGATCGAGGCGATGTTCAAAATCGCCCCGCCGTCCGATTCGAGCATGTGCGCGACGGCCCGCCGGGCGCAGAAGAAGGCGCCTTTCACGTTAAGGTCGAAGACCTCGTCGTAGGTGGCTTCGTCGGTGTCGAGGAAGTCGAGGGCGCGGGTAATGCCGGCGTTGTTCACCAGCGCGTCGAGGCCGCCGAGGGCATTGGCTGCCTCGTCCACGACCCGCTCGCACTCCCTCGCTTTGCTCAGGTCGCCTCGCACCACCGCATGGTTCGCCCCGTGCTTTTCGATCTCCGAGACGGTCGTGTCGGCGTCGGGCTCGGAGGGGGGATGGTGGACCGCGACGGACGCTCCCTGCCGGGCGAGTTCGACGGCGATGCCCCGCCCGATGCCCATCCCCGATCCCGTGACGAGTACCCGCTTGCCGGAGAGATCACCCATCCCGGATCCCTTCCTTCGCCTTCAAAATTCCGCCATGTGCGCCCGGACTCCGGCCCCGATCTCCGCCGGCATCTCGGGGTACGGGCCGAGCCTCTCGTCCGCGAGTTCTGTAAGCCCTCGGAGATCCGTAACGCCCTTTTCGAGACCTTCGCGAACCACTTCTTCCACCCGGTCGGTGAACTCCAGCGAGCGGTCGAGGAAGTCGAGGGCTTCCCGGCCCCGCATCGGCGGGTAGTGGGCGGTGAGGAGGTGTTCGGGGCGCATCGAGCGGAGGGCGCGGAGGGTTTTCCTGTACAGTCCCGCGTCGAAGTAGCGGGGTGGGATGAGGCGGTTACCCTCGCGGTCGTATATGCCGCTTTCGAGCGCGGCGTCTATGATGATCGCCGCGTCGTTCCTCGCGTCCCAAATTCCGAGATGCCCCATGGTGTGGCCCGGAAGGTGAAGCGCCTCGACCCTCCAGCCCGGCCCGAGCCTGAAAGTCTCTCCGCCGCGAAGACCCGTGTCCACCGGGCAGTCGCCGCCGAGGTCGGCGAGGATCGAGGCTTTCATCTCCTCGTCCGGGCCGAAGCCGTATGGCTCGGACCAGCAATACAACTCAGCAAGCATCGTCCGGTTGCTCTCCACATATGCCCGATCCCACTCGCCGCACGAGAAACGCAACCCCGGATGCTTCTGTTTGAGGGCGCGGTTGCCGCCGCAATGGTCGAGGTCGGCGTGGCTTATGATGATCTCGTCCACACCTTCGAGGGAAAGCCCGATCTCCTCCAGATACGGGATGATGACCTCGTCCGGGGTCGTCGCGAGTCCGGTGTCCACGAGCATGGTTCGGTCCTCGCCGATGAGGAGATACTGGCACATGACGCGGACGCCGAGATCCGACTCGATCCGGTGTATGCCCGGCAGTATTTCCATCTATGAGTCCTCCTCTTCAGAGTGAGTATCAGTGCATCGCCCAGCCGCCGTCCACTTCGATGGTCTGGCCGGTGATGAACGAGGCCGCGTCGCTCGCGAGGAAGGCGGCGAGGGCGCCTATGTCCTCGGGTCTGCCCCGGCGTTTGATGCTCTGGAGGTCGAGCATGCGCTGGTTGTACTCCTCCTGGTTCGGGTGGATCCTCTCCGCGTCGGTCGGGAAGGCGCCGGGCGAGATGGCATTGACGGTGACGCCTTCCGGGCCGACCTCTCGCGCAAGCGTCCGGGTAAAACCCACGCCCCCGCCTTTCGATGACACATAGCTCAACAGGCCCGGCTGGCCGACGAAGAAGGTGACGGAAGCCACATTGATTATGCGACCGTTCCCGCGCTCCCGCATGTGAGGGTAGGCGGCCCTGGCGCACAGGAAACAGCCTTTGAGGTTCACCGCCAGCACCCGGTCCCATTCGTCTTCCTCGATCTCCATCCAGGGCGTCAACGGATAGACGGCGGCGTTGTTGACCAGGATGTCCACCCCGTCGAGTTCGGCCACTACGTTCTCGACCATCGCCTCCACTGAGCCCTTGTTTGAGATGTCCGCCTCGACCGGGATGCAGCGTCCGCCGCTCGAAGATATCCGCTCGGCCATTCGCTCCGCCTTATCGCGGTCCACGTCCGCCGCAGCCACCGCCGCGCCCGCCTCGACCAGGCTGGAGCAAATCCCCTCGGCCAGTCCGCCTCCGCCGCCGGTGACGATCGCCACCCTCCCTTCCAGCGACCACGACATCACAACCGCCCCCCATTTCCCTTCCTCTGCTCCGAGGCTACGCCGAACACCTCGCTCGTCGAGCATCGTACCTGCGGCGCTACCTGGCGACAAGGTTCTGAAGCCTGCAAAAGCGATACGGAACCGCTCCTGGACAACCACCTCGTCACACACGCTACGGTTGAGCAGGGTTTTATTGCTTCGAGCCTCCGAGACTCGCTCGTGGCAGGAAGAAGGCTTCACCCCCGGAGGCTCGCAGAGGCCCGGTTCCGTCGGCGAACCCGTGCTCTATCCCGCGTTTCCCGCTTCGCTCATCGCGCCTCCCAGGCCGGGACCGTGCGGCGCCACAGCATGCTCCGGAAGCCCTCGGTGGTCTTTGGCAGTAGCTCCCCTGTTCCCCAGTCGAGGATCACGCCGTGACGGCGAATGAGCGTCAAGGCATCCGTCCCGGCGGCGCGATATTTTTCGGCCAGCTCCCCCGGGTCTTCCTCCAGCCACCTCAGCCTGTTCTCGCGAATATACATCCGCTCTTTCTCCGTCGCTTCTTCGTCCACCCCCCACTCCGCGAGAACCGCGTCTACCTCGCGTACCACGACGCCGTAGTCCCGCTTCGCGCCCTCCGGCGTGACGTAGCCGTCCTCGACATCTTCCCTGACGGCTTGCGGGTCTCTCAGCAGCGGGTCTCCGTAGCCGCCGCCACCCGCCGAGGGCCTTACGAAAGCGTCGCCTTCCCTGACGGAGACGCCCGAGAAGACGGCGCCGAGGAATCGCTCATCGTCTTTGTCCTTATTGAGCCAGACGCCGTGCGGGCAGGAGGGGAGACCGCCTTCGATGCCCCAGGTTATGGAGCGCGCCCGGTCGCAACAATACGACATCACGGTGTCCTCTATCCCGGTGAGCGTGCCGCCCTTCTCGACGCCGCAGCCGCCGCGGTACCGTCCCGGACCGCCCGAGTCCGCCACGATGCGGTGCGTAGATGTCACAACCGGAGTGAGGCGCTCCTGTCCCTCGAAGGGCTGCACGGCTAGTCCGACGCCGAAGACCGGAGAGGTCGCGTTGGATCCGTCGCGTCCGTTGCGCGCCCCCCAGCCGCCGACCATCCAGTCGTACCACATGAAAAACGGCGAGTCCCCGGTGCGTTTGTCCCAGCCGCCGATGAGCAAATATTCCAGGTTGAAGCAGCCCGCAAGCGCCCTTTCGGGCATCACTTCGGACCACAACTCGAAGAGGGCGTTCATTATCTTCTCGTACGCTCCGGAGCAGAACCCCGTCACCGCCGTCGGCCACGGCGCGTTGACGACCGTGTTCTCCGGCAGGTGCGCGTCTATCACGCGGTAGAAACCGGAGTTGAGAGGGACTTCGGGGAAGAAGGTCTTCGTCCCGGCGACGATGCCGGAGAAAGCCGTACCCATTCCGGCGTTGAGGAAGTTGCCGATCACGGGGTGGCTGCCGGAGAGGTCGTAGCGGACTTGATCTCCGTCAATGGTCATCTTGACCCGAACCGGTATGAGCCCCTCTTCGGCGCTCGAATCCTGGTCTATGTAGTCCTCGGTCTCCCAGGTTCCGTCGGGGAGTTCGGCGACCCTGTTGCGCGTGAGGCGCTCCACGTAATCCTGGACCTCGGAGAAGGCGGTCGTCACGGTGTCCTTGCCGTACTTCTCGACGAGGCGGAGTATCTCGCGCTCGGCGACCTTCGTGGCCTCGGCCTGGGCGAGCAGGTCTCCCTCCACGTCGCCGGGGGCGCGGGTGTTGGAGGTGATGAGGTTGACCACGTCCTGACGGTACTCTCCTTTGTCCCAGATGCGTACCGCCGGAATCCGGAGTCCCTCGCCGAAGTGGTTCTTCGCGCTGACGTCGAAGGAGCCGGGGACTGTTCCGCCCACGTCGGCCCAGTGTCCGTTGGACTGCGCCAGTGAGATCATCTCGTCCCCGACGAAGACGGGGCGGATGATCCGCACGTCGTTGAAGTGCGTCCCGCCCGCATACGGGTCGTTGATCGCGAACACGTCTCCGGGGTGGATGTCGCCCTCGAACGCCTCCAGAACCGCCTTCGCCGTGAAGTGGAGCGTCCCGACGTGGACGGCGATGTCCTGGCTGCCCTGCATGATGGTGTTGCCCTCGGCGTCGCAGATGCAGTTCGAGAAGTCCCTGGCCCAGATCACGAACGAGTGGCACGTCCTCAAAATCTGCTCGGCCATCTCGTCGACGATGGTGGTGAACGAGTTCTTGAGTACCTCGAAGGTAACCGGGTCGAGGGTCTGCTTCTCCGTCATTTCGCGCCTCCCACATGGATGATGATGTTCGAGTAGCCGTCGACCTCGGCCTCGCCGCCCGGCGGGACGGCGACCGTCGAGTCGAGTTGCTCGACGATTGCGGGTCCGGTTATCCTTGCTCCCGGGCGAAGGTTCTTCCTGTGGTGGATGGCCGTCCATACGGCTTCGTCGCCGAAGATCACCTCCCTGCCTCCTTCCGGCTCCGGCTCGTGTCCCGCGCCTTTTTCATGCGGCAGGTCCGGCTTGGGAATGGTCCCCACGGCGGTGATCTTGAGCTGGTAGATCTCGACCGGAGAATCCTCGCGTTTGTAGGTGTGCTGCCGCTCGTGCTCTTCGTGGAACCTGGAGGTCAGGTTCTCCAGGGATCCGACTTCGCCCTCCACCGCTATCTCCAGCGAGCGCCATTGTCCGAGGTAGCGCATGTCCACCGAGCGGAGGAGTTGTAGGTCGTTCTCTTCTATCCCCTCGGCGCGCAGGCGCTCGCGCGCCCCGTCTTCGAGGGCGGCGAAGCGGGCTTCGATCTCCTTCGGGTCGGTTTCCCCGGCTGGCGTGAGATGCATCTCGGAGAAGTCGTGCCGGATGTCCACGAGCAGGCACCCCAGAGCCGAGGTGATGCCGGGGTTGGGCGGTACGAGAACCGTCGGAATGGAGAGTTCGCGGGCAAGCTCCGCGCCGTGCAGAGGACCCGCGCCGCCGAAGGCGACCAGCACGAAGTCCCTCGGGTCGTGGCCGCGCTGGATGAGGGCGAGCCGTATCGCGTCCGCCAGGTTTGCGTTGGCGACCCGGATGATCGCCTGCGCCGCCTCCGCGCCGTCGAGTCCCAGCGAACGCCCGATCCTTCCGACGGCCTCCTCCGCCAGCGTACGGTCCAGCGTCATCGCGCCTCCGACGAGGTTTTCTCCGAGCCTGCCCAGCAGGAGGTTGGCGTCGGTGTTCGTGGGTTCCTCGCCGCCCCGCCCGTAGCAGGCGGGACCGGGGTTCGAGCCGGCGGAGTTAGGCCCGTTGCGAAGCGAACCGGCGGCGTCGATCCACGCCACCGACCCGCCGCCCGCGCCGATTGTCAGGACCTCCACGCTCGGGAAGCGTATCGGGTAGCCGTATTCCACGAACCAGTCGCTGGTGGTGCGCGTCTGCCCCTCGACCATCACCGAGACGTCGGCGCTGGTGCCGCCCATGTCCAGCCCCACCGCGTTGTGGTATCCGGCGAGCTTCGCGACGTGGCCGCAGGCGATCGCGCCGGCGGCGAGCCCGGATGAAGCCAGACGCCCGGCGAAACGCTCGACCACGTCGGCGGTCATCACGCCGCCCCCGGAATGCAGGAGGAGTACGTCTCCTTCGTATCCATCCTTCCTCATTCTGTCGGCCAGTCTCCTCGCGTAGCCGCCGACGAGCGGGGACAGGACGGCGTTCGCCACCGTGGTCGAAAAGCGCTCGTGCTCGAAGATCTCGGGCGACACCTCGCTCGAGATGGAGACGGCGACCTCCGGCAACTCCTCTTCGAGGATGTCCCTCACCCTCTGCTCGTGGGCGGGGTTGGCGTGGGAGTTGACCAGGCAGACCGCGACGGTGTCGATGCCCCGGCGTCGGATCACGCGCGCAGCTTCCCGGACTTCGCCTTCGTC
The DNA here is from genome assembly GCA_050698295.1 of Rubrobacteraceae bacterium. Lineage (GTDB taxonomy): Bacteria > Actinomycetota > Rubrobacteria > Rubrobacterales > Rubrobacteraceae > JACCWD01. The sequence continues at coordinate 11,279 of JBOHBL010000101.1, forward strand.
CACAGGCTCGAGGACCTTTCCGGCGTAATCTATCCTCTCGGAGACCTCGAAGCGGTCCCGGCGGCGAATGTAGGGCGGAGAGACGTCTTTATATGCGTCCCAGAGGTCGTCCCTGGTTCCGCGCCGGATCTCGATCACATCCCGAAATCCCCTCGTCGTCACCATCGCGGCCCTTGAGAAGCTCCGGGTGATCAAGGCGTTCGTGGCGACGGTAGTCCCGTGCGAGAACAGACCGATCTCCACGGGCGAAACGCCGACCTCCTCTATCCCGTCGAAGACCGCGTCGATGGGATCCCTCGTCGAAGAAACCTTCGCCACCCGCGTCGTGTCCGCGACATCATCGAAGACGCAGATGTCGGTGAACGTCCCACCCACGTCGGCCGCCAGATGCAGCATTTCCCGCTCCTTTCCCAGATAGCCTTTTCCCGACAACGTAGCTTACAGGCTTTCCTCTGGTTCGGTCGGCGACGGCTCCCGAGACAACTACGCCCCCGAGCGGGGCGAGAACGGCGGCGCAGCAGGTGGGATGCCCCGAATACGCGGGGCCGTGGCGCAATGTAAGCCGATCCGGCTCCTCTCAGCCCGGATTATTCATGAAGCCTCCGCCTCCCGACGCGCCTCGTTCTCCGCCAGGCGCAAGCCTCGAAAAACCGGGAGTCGGGGTGTTCTCGCCTCCCTCTTCCTCGATACTTTCACCTTCCCGCCCGACAAACTCTCAATCAATTCGACCGGAGACTTCGACGGCGAAAGCCTCGATCCCTCCTCTTTCCCCTACTCCCCACTCCCGGCGAGCGACAGCGAGCAATAGCTCTTGCATGTGATCGCAAGTTGCGTTTATACTGATCGAACTTGGGGGAAGAGGTGGCGAATTGGGGAAAAGCGACCACAATGTATCGAACATCCGGCCTCTCGTACCGGAGGAGCGTCGTCAGCGGATAGCCCGGCTCATCGAGGAGGCGGGGAGCGTAAAGGTGGCGGCTTTGGAGGCGGAGTTCGGGGTTTCGCCGATGACCGCTCGCCGGGATTTGCTGGCGCTGGAGAAGGCGGGTCGGGTTCAGAGGACGCACGGAGGCGCCGTGCTGCCGGGGTTCGCCGGACACGAGGACTCCTTCCGGCGGCGGCTGGAGGAGAACGTGTCGGCGAAGGAGAGGCTTGCGCGGGCCGCCGTCGGGTTGGTGGAAGCCGGGGAGACGATCTTCATCGACTCCTCGACCACGGCCTACTTCGCGGCGCGCAGGATCTTCGATGAGGGCATGCGGGTGACGCTTTTGACCAACTGCATGCCGGTCATGGAGCTATTTTCGGGCGATAAGGCTCCGAACATGAATCTCGTGGGGATGGGAGGAACATTGAGGAGGCTGACGCTTTCCTTCGTCGGGCCCCATGCCGCGCGGACCGTCGGCGCGCATTTCGCGGACAAGGCGTTCATAAGCGTCAAGGGCGTGACGGCGGACGGGTACCTCACGGACCCCGACCCGCTGGAGGCCGAGGTGAAGCGAGCCATGATCTCGCGCTCCGAACAGCCTGTTCTGCTCGTGGACGGAGGCAAGTTCGAAAAGCGTGGTCTCAGCGTCATAGCCCACGCCTCCGATATCTCCATCTCCCTTGTCGCGGACGGATCCGGGGACGGAATGAGGATGCTGGCCGAGGCCGGAGTGGAGGCGCGAAGTGTATAAGGAGCGTCCATGAGCGAGGGCGCGCGAGTGTGGCTCATCCCGGACGGTTTCATACCGGAGGAGAGTTCCGGATCTCAGGAGAGCCACGAAGCTATCTGTGTCCTCAATACCTCGCAGCGGAACGCCAGGGTCTCCATCTCCATATATTTCGAGGATCGGGAGCCGATCAAGGACGTTACGGTGGAGGTTCCCGCCGAGCGCGCCCGCCACATCAGGACAGATGGGCTCGAGGGGGTCGAGGTTGCGCGCGGCGTGCCGTATGCCCTCCGGGTCGAGTCGGATGTGCCAGTCACCGTACAGCATTCGCGGATGGACACCACCCAGCCCGCCCTCTCCTTGATGACCGCGATGGCGCATCCGGTGGAGAGATGAACGCGACGAAGGACTTCCTCGCGGTGGATATCGGCGCGGAGAGCGGTCGCGCGCTTCTCGCCGGCTTCGACGGAGAGAGGATGTCGCTGGAAGAGATCCACCGCTTCCCGAACGTCCCGGTGCGCGCCGCCGGAACCCTCCACTGGGACGCGCTCCGCCTTCTCGACGAGATAAAACGCTCCGTGTCAATGGCCGTCCGCGAAGCGGATCGACTCGAAAGCGTCGGTCTCGACACCTGGGGCGTGGACTTCGCCCTCCTCGACCGCGACGGACAGCTCGTCTCCAACCCCTGCCACTACCGGAATTCCAGGGTGGAGGGCGTGGCCCGGAAAGCCGAAGAGCGAGTGTCGCGCGAGGAGATGTACCGCGTGACCGGCATGCAGTTCCTGCCCTTCAACACCGTCTACCAGCTTCTGGCTATGGAGGGTTCTCCCTTGCTCGAAGCGGCGGAAGACCTCGTCATGATCCCCGACCTCTTCGCGTACTGGCTCACCGGCGAGAGAGCGTGCGAGTACACTGCGGCGACCACCACCGGCCTCTACGGGCTGGAAGAGAAAGGTTGGGCCACGGCTTTGATCCGGAAACTCGGGTTGCCGACGGAGATATTCCCAAAGATAAACTCGCCGGGCAAAACCCTCGGCCCTCTCCTTCCCGATGTCGCCGACGAAGCCGGAGCTTCCAATCTCCGTTTCACCTCCGTCGCCTCGCACGACACGGCCTCCGCCGTCGTGGCGGTTCCTGCGGAGGGACGTGACTTCGCCTACATCTCCAGCGGCACGTGGTCGCTCGTCGGACTGGAGACGCCCGAGCCGATCACGAACGAAGAAGCCCGCCGCTCGAACTTCACCAACGAGGGAGGCTTCGGCGGGACGAACCGCTTCCTCAAGAACGTGATGGGACTCTGGATCCTCCAGGAATGCCGCCGCCAATGGGCGAGCGAAGGCAAAGAGTATTCCTACGAAAAACTCGCCCACATGGCTGGAACCGCCGGACCTTCGGAATCCTTCATAGACCCGGATCACCACTCCTTCCTGCCCCCCGGAGATATGCCCGCCAGGATAAACCGCTTCCTCGTGGCTACGGGACAAAAGCCCGTCGAGAAGCCCGGCGAAATATCCCGCTGCGTCCTCGAAAGCCTCGCGCTCAAGTACCGGTGGGTCCTGGACAAGGCCGAGTCCGCCTCCGGTCGAAGCGCCGGGGTCGTCCACGTCGTGGGCGGCGGAGCCAGGAACGATCTCCTGTGCAGGCTCACCGCCGGGGCCGCCGGGAGGACGGTCCTCGCGGGGCCATACGAAGCCACGGCCCTCGGGAACGCGCTCGTACAGGTTTACGGAGGCGGATACCTCGGTTCTCTCGGCGAGATGCGCGAAGTGGTGCGGAATTCCACCGAACTGCGCGAATACGAACCCGTCGGGAACCGGAACAGGTGGAAAGAGGTTTACGGCAGGTTCACGGAGTTGCTGGAAGCGGATGGGGACACAAAATGAGCCGTTCGGAGAATGAGGATAACGCCATGAGCCGCGCCGAGACAACGAGCGCGACCGGGAAGCGAGCCGATATCTTCCGCCTCTCCGGCGTCACGAAGCGCTTCGGCGGCGTCGTCGCCGCGCGGGAGGTGGACTTCGACCTCCTCGAAGGCGAGGTCCACGCGCTCGTCGGCGAGAACGGGGCGGGAAAAAGCACCCTCATGAAGATGGTCGGCGGTGTCCACGCGCCGGACGAAGGGAGCGTGGAGATGGGCGGGGAGTCCGTCTCTTTCTCCTCTCCGCGAGAGGCGGAGGAGGCCGGTATCGCCATGATCCCGCAGGAACTCGACCTCTTCCCGGAACTCTCCATCGCGGAGAACCTCTTCGTCGGCCGGCGACGCCCCCGCGCCCGCTGGGGCGCAATGGACTGGAAGACGATGAGGGAGGAAGCCCGCCGGAGCCTCGGCTCGATGGGCGTGAGCCTTGACATGAGTACTCCCGTCAAGCAGCTCTCCACCGCCAACCGGCAAATGGTCGCCATCGCCCGCGCCCTCCTCGGTGACGCGAAGGTCGTCATCATGGACGAGCCGACCGCCTCTTTGACCGAACGCGAGGCCGGGAGACTCTTCGAGGTCATCGCCGACCTCACTGAAAGCGGCGTGGGCGTCGTGTACATCTCCCACCGGCTGGAGGAGGTCTTTCGCGTCTCCGACCGCATCACCGTCATGCGCGACGGTCGCCACATAACAACCGCCCCGTCCTCCGACCTCGACTCCGACGAACTCGTGCGCCTGATGGTCGGTCGCGAGCTGAAGGAACTCTTCAGTCGAAGCCGCCACAAAGCTGGAGCGGTCGTCCTCGAAACGCGCGGCCTGACCCGCGAGGGCGAGTTCGAGAATGTGGACCTCACCCTCCGTCGCGGAGAAGTCGTGGGACTCGCCGGCCTCATTGGAGCCGGGCGCACCGAACTCGCGCAGTCAATCTTCGGACTCAGAAGGGCGGACGCCGGGGAGATCCGGATAGACGGCGAGATCGTGAAGAGACTCTCTCCTCAAAAAGCCATGGAGAAAGGCATATTTTACGTGCCGGAGGAGAGGAAGTCTCAGGGACTCATCTCGCCGTTCCCGATCTCGAACAACATCACCCTCAGTATCCTCGATCGCATCTGCCGGATGGGGTTCGTGAAGCGCGGGCAAGAGCGCGGGACGGCGGAGAGGTTCGCCGGGACTCTCTCCATCCGGGGGGCCGGGATGGACGACCCCGTCAGCAGGCTCTCGGGCGGCAACCAGCAGAAGGTCGTGCTCGCCAAGTCGCTCGCGAGGGAGCCTTCGGTCCTTCTCCTCGACGAGCCTACGCGGGGCGTGGACGTCGCGGCGAAGGCCGAGATATACCGCCTCATCGACGACCTCGCCGGAGAGGGCAAGGCCGTGCTTCTCATCTCCTCGGAGCTCGAGGAGATCCTCTCGATGTCCGACCGTATCGTGGTGATGCGCGAGGGGAAAGTGAACGGCGAGTTCGAGCGCGACGAGGCGACCCAGGAGAAGGTCATGGCCGCCGCCGCGGGCGTTGAAGCCGGGGAGTCCAAAGTTCGGGAGGAGCGGGGATGAGCGGCGTCTCGACGGCCCCGGCGACCGAACGCTCCGACGGCTGGCTCAAGCGCTTCCTGACGCGACCGGAGGCTCCGGCCCTCATCTTCCTCGTCGCTCTCGTCATAGTCCTCTCCGTCGTCGCCGACGGTTTTCTCGGGGCGTCGAACTTCGAGGGGATACTCACGCAGGTCGTCGTCATCGGGATCATCGCGCTTGCGGTCAACCAGGTCGTCCTCTCGGGCGAGATAGACATCTCCACCGGCTCGATGCTCGGCCTTTGCGCGATGGCCTCCGGAGCGGTCGCCGTCGCGGGCGGAGGTCTTCTCTTCACCCTCCTCGCTGGCGTCGCGGTCGGAGCCGCCTCCGGCGCGGTCAACGGCTTTCTCGTCACCGTGGCGCGCATACCGGCGATCATCGTGACCCTCGGCATGCTCTACGCGCTGCGCGGCGCGCTTCTCCTCGTGACCGGGGGAGACTGGGTAACGGGCGTCCCCGCCGAAGCGCGGGTGATGGGACTGGGATCCTTGCTCGGCGTGTCGCTCCCGATAATCATCCTTTTCACGCTCTTCATGGTCATGGAGATCATAAATCGCCACTCCGACTGGGGACGCAACGTGCTCGCCGTCGGCGGCAACCGGAGAGCCTCGATCCTCGCGGGACTGCCCGTCGGATGGGTGCGATTCTGGGCGTTCGTGCTCGTCGGGGTGGCCGTCGGCATCGCTTCTGTTATCTACATCGGACGTGCCGGCTCGGTGCAGACGAACGCCGGCACGGGGCTGGAGTTGCAGGTCATCGCCGCCGTCGTCATCGGGGGGACGAGCATCTCTGGCGGGCGGGGTTCGGCGCTCGCCGCGCTGACGGGGGCCGTTCTAATTGGCGTGATCCTCAACGGCATGGTTCTGCTCGGGATTCCGGGGGTGTGGCAGGACGCGGTGCTTGGGGCCCTGATCCTGCTCGCCGTCTCCACCGACGTCCTTCGCCGCAAACTCCTGGGAGACAAAACATGAGCCAGTACACGGAAACCTCCGGCGGATTCCTGAACCGCGTCAAGTTCTCCCGCGAGCTGGTTTTGCTGGGCGTTCTCATCGCGATAGTCGTCGTCATGAGTTTGCTCTCGCCAGTCTTTCTGACGCTCGGGAACTTGCTGAACACGTCTCGGTACTTCGTCGAGATCGGGCTGATATCGCTCGGGATGACCCTGATCATCATAACGGGCGGCATAGACCTCTCGGTCGGCTCGAACATGGCCCTCGTCTCCGTCGTCGTGGGCTTCTCGTTCCTCGGCGGCGTGCCATTGCCTCTGGCTATAGTCCTCGGCGTCGTCGCGGGCCTCGTGGCCGGATTCTTCAACGGCCTCTTCGTGACGATGCTCGATCTCCACCCGCTCGTGGTCACCCTCGGCACTTTCGCCCTCTTCCGCGGCCTCGCTTACGGTTTCTCCGACGCGGACGCCGTCTCCAATTTCCCGGCGTGGTTCGCGTATTTCGGGCAGGCGTATTTCGGACCGATTCCGGGGCAACTCATACTCTTCGTCGTCGCGGTCGTGGTGGTGTGGCTGCTTCTTTCCCGGACACGCTTCGGGCGTTACGTCTACGCTATCGGACACAACGAGGAGGCGGCGCGGTTCTCCGGGGTTCCGGTCGAGAGGGTGAAGCTGGCGCTCTACGCCGGGACCGGGCTCCTCGTCGGGCTGGCGTCGGTGATCTACATCTCCCGCGTCTCGACGGCGCGCGGAGATGCCGGACTCGGACTCGAACTCGACGTGATCGCCGCCGTCGTCCTCGGCGGAGCGAGCATCTACGGCGGAAAAGGCACGATAGCCGGGACCGTCCTCGGAGTACTCATCATCGCGACGCTCCGAAACGGTTTGCTTTTGGCCGGCGTACCGAGCACGTGGCAACTCTTTTTGCTCGGCGTTCTGCTTCTGGTCGCGGTGTTCTTGAACGAGTTCTTCAGGAAAGAAGAAGGATAAACATATGTCAATCGAAGGGAAGGGAGAGATGATGTTGAAAGCGTTGCGTCTGACTCTGGCGGCAACACTGGCGCTCGCCGTCGCGGCCTGTGGGGTCGGGGAGTCGCCGGAGGAAGAGGGCGGCGAGCAGGGAGGCTCCGGCGAGGGCGGGGCGAACAGCATTTGCATGATGCCGAAGCTGGTCGGCATCCCGTACTTCAACGCCTCCGAGGAGGGCGCGAACGAGGCCGCCGAGGAGCTTGGCGTGGATCTCACCTACGACGGCCCGACCGAGGCGCTCGCCGCGGAGCAGGTGCGAAGGATCGAGCAGTTCACCCAGCAGCAGTGCGACGCCATAACCGTCGCCGCCAACGACCCGGACGCCCTCGCCCCCGCGATGTCGCAGGCCGGAGAGGCCGGCATCGCGACCGGCGCCTGGGACGCCGATGTCGCCGAGGACTCGCGCGACGTGTTCGTCAACCAGGCGACCTTCGAGGCGATAGGCCAGACTCTCGTGGATATCATGGCCGAGCAGACCGGCGGCGAGGGTGAGTTCCTCGTCGTCACCGGCTCTCTGACCGCCCCGAACCAGAACTCGTGGATCGAGGAGATGGAGGCCCACATGGAGGCCGAATACCCGGATATGTCCATCGCCGAGATCCTGCCCGGCGAGGAAGACCTCCAGCTCGGCATTGACGTGACCACCGACTACCTCCGGGCCAACCCCGACACCGCCGGCGTCTTCGGCATCACAACCGTCGCATTGCCGGGCGCCGCCGAGGCCGTCCAGCAGCTCGGGCGCGAGGGCGAGGTCGCCGTCACCGGCCTCTCCACTCCAAACGAGATGCGTCCCTACGTCGAGTCCGGCGCCGTCGAGGAGTTCGCGCTCTGGAACCCCGTTGACCTCGGCTACCTCGCCGTGCACGTGGCGAACGCCCAGGTCGAGGGCGATCTTCCCGAAGAGGGTACCTTCGAGGCCGGTCGTCTCGGCGAGGTCGAGATGCTCGCCGAAGACGAAGTCCTCCTCGGCCCGCCCGACATCTACGACAGCGAAAACATAGACGACTTCGACTTCTAAACAACCATGGATCCGGGGACGCCGCGCTGTCCGGCGTCCTCGAAGATCGCCGCCGGGAGGATGAACTTGGAGAGCAACGACACGAGAGCCTACGAGACGCTCATAGCCGACCTCGAAGCGCGGGACGTGGATGTGTCCGGGGTCGAAAGGCGGCTGGCCTCCCAGAAAATAGAGACTCCATCGTGGGGCTACGGGAACTCCGGGACGCGCTTCAAGGTGTTCTCCCAGCCCGGCGTTCCCCGCGACCCGTTCGAGAAGTTCGAGGACGCCGCGCAGGTCCACCGCCATACCGGGGTCTCCCCCACCGTGGCGATCCACATTCCGTGGGATAGAGTGGAGGACTACGGGGAACTCAAAGAACACGCGCATTCGCTCGGCATGGGGATCGGGGCCGTCAACCCCAACCTCTTCCAGGACGAGGAGTAC